>CBRGOK010000269.1:0-5878 GCA_967798035.1 uncultured bacterium | reverse complement strand
GCCGCCTCGGCCTTCGCGGCCGCCCTCGAGTCGCCCGCGCGCGAGGCGAAGCTCCACGCGCTGGTCGGCCTCGCCGAGCTCGCCGATCCCTCCACGAGCGAGGCGGTCGAGAAGGTCCTCGACGACCCCGACCCGATCCTCCGGACGTACGCCGTCCACGCCTACGCGGCGGCGGCGGGGCGGCAGAGCACGACCCGGCTGCGGGAGCTCCTGCGCACGGAGGCGGACTCCTTCGTCCGGGAGATGGTCGTGCGGAAGCTCGCGGCGAGCGGAGATCGACTGGGGCTCATGCTCCTCGCCTACGTCGAGAAGCGGCCGACGCTGGAGGGGCTGATGTCCCCGATGGGCTTCTCCCTCCTCGGGGGGACGGCGCCGCCGGCCGAGGAGCGCTCCGAGATCTCCGAGACGACCCGGATCGCCGCCGACCTCGCCGTCCCCTCCTACCTCGCGCGCGCCCTGCGCGACTCCGACGTCCACACCCAGGCCGGGGCCGCCCGCGCCCTCTCGGAGTTCTGGAAGTCGCGGAGCCTCTCGGGAGCGGAGGGGGCCCCGGTCCGGGCGCTCGGCTCCCTCGTGTTCGACTTCGCCGGACGGCTGCTCAAGGGGGATCCGCGCGTCCGGATCGCCTCCTTCGAGACTCTCGGGCGGGGCGGGGACACGAGCGCCCTCGAGAAGCTCGCCCGCCTGGTCGAGGAGGAGGACGCGGTCAACTCGAAGCTCGCCGCCCAGGCCCTCGCCCGACTCTGCGGAGCGAAGAGGCCCCCGGACGCGCCGTTCGACCTCGCCTCCCTCCCCCCGAACGCGCGGCGCGCCGCCGCGGAGACGCTCTACCTCGAGGGGGACGCGCTCCCCGGGGGCCGGGAGGCGGAGGCGCGGGGCCTCTTCCGGCGGGCCGCGGAGGTCGCGCCCGTCTGGCCCCTGCCGCGGGTGCGCGCGGCGATCGCCGAGGCGGAGAGCGGGAAGGACGGGGCCGGGCACGCCACGCTCGCGGCCGCGCTCGGGGATCCGGCGCTCGACCCGGCGAGCCTCGAGCGGATCGCGGAGCACCGCAGGGCCTGTCCCCAACGATGCGGCCCCGCCTCCGAAGTGTTCGGGCGGCTCTCCTCGATCCGCCCCCAGGATCCCGTCGTGCGGGCTCGGCTCGCGGCCGCGCTCGCCGCCGAGGGGAAGAAGGACGAGGCGCGCCCTCACCTCGAGTTCGCCCTCTCCCGCGGCGGGGACGACCTCGAGGCCCTCGTCGCCTGCGCCCGCGCCTGCTGGAAGATAGGCGAGGAGGGGCGGACCTACGAGCTGCTCCAGAAGGCCCTCGACGGTGGGTGCCCCCTTTCCGCGCTCGGCGATCGCGACTTCGCCGGGCTCGAGGACCCCCGGATCCACGACCTCCTGGAGCACCGGTGAATCCGGCGCCGAGCCTCCTCCTCTCGCTCCTCGGCTCGGCCGGAGGGCCGCGGACCGACCCGGCCTCGCTCCTCTCGCCGGATGCGGCCTTCTACATGCGCCAGAGGCACCCGAGGGTCTCCCGCTTCATGAACGACTCCATCCCGCCCAAGTCCGACATGCGGGAGAGGATGGAGGAGTTCCACGAGGCCCTCGAGATCGCGGCGGGCTGGGAGCTCGGCCTCCTCCCGGTCGAGATGGAGGCGCTGCGCGGGAAGATCCTCCTCCACACGGCCGTCTTCTTCCCCGAGGGGGAGTCCGGATTCGAGCAGCGCTTCGAGCTGGTGATCGAGGGGATCCCGGCCGAGAAGCTCCCGGCGCGCGACCGCTCGCCGCGCCAGGGTTTCTATGGCGAGACGGCCTACGCGATCCACGGCGACCTCGTCCTCGCCGCGAACGACCGCCAAAGGCTCGAGAAGATGCTCCTCCGGGCGCGCGGGGAGGACCGCTCCCCTTCTCTCGCCGACGACCCCGCCTTCCCGAGGGCCCGGGCGTCGACCAACCCGGACGAGGAGTTCTACTTCGCTCCGGTCGCGGCCTGGAAGAAGCTCTTCGTCGGCCAGATCCGCTCCAGCGCCGGCATCGAGCCCGCCCGCCGGGAGGAGATGGCGAGCAGCCTCGAGCGGATGGTCGACCTCCTCGGCGGCGCCCTCGTCACCCTGAAGGAGGATCCGTCCCGACCCGGGGAAGCGCGCACCGACATCCGATTCCTCCTCGATCCCGCCCACCCCCTTTTCCCCGTCTACGAGGCCCTCCGCCAGGAGGGGCGGGAGCCGCGCCTATCGGACCGGATCCCGGCCGACGCGGGAACCGCCGGCGGCTTCCGGCTCGACGCCCCCTCCCTCATCCGGCGACTGCGCGAGCTGAAGCCGCCGGAAGGGGGCCCCGGGGACGACCCCGCGAAGCAGATCCTCGGGGCGGTCGCCGACCGCGGCGCCTCCCTTCCCGTCGGGCCCGAGGTCGAGGCGTGGCTCGCCTGGCTCTCCAAGACCTTCGGAGGGGAGGTCGCCTGCTTCACCAAGCGAGCGGCCCTGGCGCTCGTGACGGGCCGGGGCGACCGGCGCGACTTCGGCTTCGCCCTCTCCCTCCTCTCGCCGGACGGATTCGACTCGATCCCCGAGAGCCTTCCGAAGTTCGGGATCCCCGTCGAGGCGGTGGAGGAGGATCTCTTCACCGCGCACGTGCCGGGATTCCCCCCCGTCTTCTTCGCGCGCGACGGCGACGCGGTCGTCGGGGGGTTCGCCCCCGCCGCGATCGAGCAGATGCGTCATGCGCGCGCCTCGGGCGCGAATCTCTCCCCCGACCCGCTGTTCCGGGAGCTCTTTCCCGCGGGGAGGCCCCGCTCGAAGTGGTTCTACGCCCGCGTCGAGTCGTTGCAGGGACTCCTGCGGCTCCTCGTCCCGGCGCTGGCCGGGACGGCGAGACGGTCGGACCGCGTCGGGTTCGGCTTCGAGACCCACGAGGAGAGCGGAGCGCTCCACTTCTGGCTCGGATTCTCTCCGGTCTCCTTCATCGAGGTCATGTCGACGGAGGCGTCCCTGTCGGGGAAGCTCGTCGCGCAGAGCGAGGGGCTGCGCACCTCCGAGGAGAAGTCGCTCGCCTCGCTCCTCGCGCTCCGGGAGGCCGAGGAGGAGTTCCGGGCCCGCGGGATCCGGGACCGCGACGGGGACGGCCTCGCCGAGTACGGGACCCTCTCGGACCTCGCGGCCGCCTCCCTCCTCCCGAAGGGGCTCACGCTCGCGGGAGGGACCGGCGAGGCGGAGGCGTCGGGCTACCTTTTCCGCGCGGACCTCCCGCCCCAGGCGAACCTCGCCGAGCGGCTCTGGGCGGGATACGCTTGGCCGAAGGAATACGGAGCGACCGGGGTGAACGCGTTCTGGATCCGCCCGAAGGGCCCGCCCCGACGCAGGGTCGACGCCTCGTACGCCGGTCCCGGGAAGGGTCCTCGGGCCGACAGCGCGTTCCTTCCCCCGACGCCCCCGGAGACGCCGCTCGCCGAAGGGATCCTCTGGACCCCGGTCGGGAAGTGATCGCGGTCGCCGCGGCCCTCCTCGCCGGACCGATCTTCGCGCGCGGGGACCTCGAGGACGGGATCGCCCTCTACGAAGCCGGAAAGCGGAGCGCGGCCCTCGCGCCGCTCGCCCGGGCCGCGGCCGCGGACCCGAAGGACGTCCGCCCGCTCCTCTACGCCGGGCTCTGCCTCCAGGACCTCCACCGGCTCGACGAGGCGGCAGAAACGCTCGGGAAGGCCCGGGCCCTCGACCCCGCCGACGCGAAGGTCGCCAACGCCCTCGGGCGCGTCCTCCTCGAGGCGGACCGGCTCGAGGAGGCCGGGGCGCTCCTCGCGCAGGCCCTCCTCCGGCATCCCGAGGACCCGGACCTCCTCTTCGCCTCGGGGCTCGCCTCCGTGCGGTCGGGACGCCCGGCGGACGCGCGGAGCCCCCTCGAGCGGATGCTCGCTCGCGCCCCGAGTCACCGCGACGCGCCCCGCGCGCACGCGATGCTCGCGCAGATCTGCGCGCGGGCGGGAGAGCCCGAGAAGGCGCGGGAGCACCGCCGCCTCGCCGAGAGGAAGGACCTCTGGCTCCGCGCCCTCGAGACGCGGAAGGCCCAGGTCCGGGAGAACCCTCGCGACCCGCTCGCCTGGCTGGGGCTGGGTCTCGCCTGGATGGAGGCCGGGGACTGGGGGCAGGCGGAGGCGGCCTTCGCGAAGTCGGTCGAGGTCGATCCGGCCTTCGCCCGCGGGCGCTTCCACGAGGGGGAGGCTCGCCGCGCGAGGGGCGACCTCCGGGGGGCGGCGGAGTCCTACCGCGAGGCGGTGCGGCTCGACCCCCGGTACACGAGGGCCCACTATCACCTCGGCCTCGCTGCGGCGAACCTGGGGAACGGTCCGGAGGCGAGGAGCGCCTTCGAGCGCGTCCTGGCGCTCGACCCCGAGGCGAGGGAGGACGCCATCTTCAAGGAATGCTGGAAGCACCTCGGCCGGCTGGCGGAGGCGGCCGGGGACCGGGACGGGGCACGGAATCGCTACCGGGAGTATCTCCGGCGCGGAGGTCGAGACCCCGAGGTCCCGGCTCGACTGAGGGCACTCGGGGAGTAGGGGGGACCTTCCCCAGTCCTCACCATCCCTTCATCCCCCGCTTGCAATGGGCCGATAGGTTTTTTCACTCCCGGAGACCCGCCACAAAGATGTCGACCCGAGCCATCTCCCTCCTCGCCTCCACGACGGCCCTCTGCGCCCTCACCGCGATGGGCCGCCCGGCCGCCCCCTCCCAGGCGGCCGCCGCCAAGCCGTCCTCCTCCATGGACCTCGCGCCCGGCGCGCGGTTCATCGACGAGCGGACGATCGAGGGGGAGCGGAACTTCCTCTCCGGATGGGAACCGCGCACCGAGGGGGGAGGCGTCCGCGGCGTGGTCGAGATCCCGGCGGGCCGCCTCGACAAGTGGGAGGTCAAGAACGAGGACGGGCTCCTCCACTGGGACATCCAGGACGGCAAGCCGCGCGTCGTGAAGTACCTCGGCTACCCGCTGAACTACGGAATGGTCCCGCGGACCGTCCTCTCGAAGGAGCGCGGCGGCGACGGCGACCCGCTCGACATGCTCTTCCTCGGAGCCTCGATCCCGCGCGGATCCGTCGTCGAGACGCATGTCGTCGGCGTGATCCGACTCACGGATCGGGGCGAGAAGGACGACAAGCTCATCGCCGTCGTCAAGGGATCTCCGTTCGAGGGGATCCAGGACCTTCCCGACCTCGAGGCCAACTTCCCGGGCGTGACGAAGATCCTCGAGACCTGGTTCGGGAACTACAAGGGACCCGGCAAGATGGTCCCGGGCGGCTTCGCCGGACGCGCCGAGGCCCTCGCCCTGCTCGATCAGGCCATCGCCGACTACGCCGCGGCCCACGCGGCCGCGCGGTAGGGCGCGGGGGCCGAGCCGGCCGCGCCCCTCACGCGGGGGAGAGCCGGGACCGGGCGCCCGAGACGCCGACCTCCTCGAGGAACCGGGGGAGGACGCGCCGGACGTCGAGGTGCTCGCGGGCGATCTCGCGGGCCGCGCGGGCGTGTCGGGGCCAGTCTGAGGCGATCGCGTCGAGCGCCGCGGCGGCTTCCGCGGCATCCTTGAAGGCGAAGAGCCCCTCGCCGCACGGCAGGTGGGCGCTGAAGCCGGTCTCCTGCACGACGACGGGCCGGCCGCTCGCCAGGTACATGGAGCTCCGCTCGCTGAACCAGCCGCATCGCGTCGCGACGAAGCCGTTCTTGCACACGGCGAACTCGCCGAGCGACCGCTGCAGGTATTGCCGGAACGAATCGAAGGTCGCGGACACGGCGTGGGCGGACTCGACGCGCCACCCGGCGGACTCCAGGCTCGCCCGCGGCAGCCCACGGCCCGAGACGGCGAGCTCGAGGGGCACGCGCGTGCGGCGGGGTAGGTCCACGAAACG
>CBRGOK010000268.1:0-5898 GCA_967798035.1 uncultured bacterium | reverse complement strand
TCCCCCGCCTCGTCCCGGCCGCCGCCGCGGCCCTCGCTCTCGGCGCGCTCCCCGGCTGCGCCGCGATCGCCCTCGGGGCGGGCACCCTCGTCGCCCACCAGGCGTTCATCGCCGACGACTCCTACGAGGTCCTCTTCAAGGCCGACGCCGACCGCGCCTTCGCGATCGCCCGCAACGTCGTCGAGGACCTCGACCCCGCCGCGCGCGTGAGCCTGGAGAACCGCCGGATCGAGGGCCGGTTCGACGGCGCCTCCCTCGAGATCGAGGTCGCCCACGAGTCGAGGGGGTACTCCCGGCTCGTCGTGGAGGCGCGCCGCTACCAGCTCGCCGCCCAGGGGACGGCGAAGAGCGTCGCCGAGCGCATCGCGCGCCGCGTCAACGAGGGCGGCCCCGGATAGGGCCGGAGGGCTGCGACGCGGGGACGGGCCCCGCAGGGGCCGGCAGCCGGCGCGGGGGGGTCCCCGAGGAGCGCCGGCGGACGCACCGCGCGCAGTACCCGAAGATCTTCAGGCTGTGCGTGACGGGCGTGAAGCGGTGGGACCGCGCCTGCTCGTCCTGGAGCGCCTCGATGTCGGGGGAGCGGAACTCCGTGATCCTCCCGCAGCCGATGCACACCATGTGGTCGTGGTGGTCCCGGTCGAGGATCGGCTCGTAGTAGGTCGTCCCGCCGCCGAAGTCGTGCGCCTCGAGCAGCCCCCCCTCGACGAGCATCGCGAGCGTCCGGTAGACGGTCGCCTTCGCGGCGCGCTCCCCGGCTCGGCGCAGCCGCTCCTCGAGGTGGTCGGCCGTGAGGTGCGAGCGGGAGCCGAGGATCTCCTCCAGGATCGCGCGGCGCTGGCGCGTCATCCGCAGCCCCCGGCGGCGCAGGAACGCCTCGAACTCCTCCCCCGCGCGGCTCATCCCTTCCCGTAGTCGTGGGCGAGCGACTCGGGGTCGGCGCCCGCCTTGTATCGCAGCGTGAGGAGCCAGTTCGAGAGGGTCCGGCGCACGGGCCCCTCCCGCTCCCAGCGCCGCGTCGAGACGTGGAGGGGGGAGCGCGCGAGCTCGAGCCTCCCCCCGGCGCGGCGCAGGCGCTTGGAGATCCCGAGGTCCTCGAAGAGGGGGAGGTCGGGATAGCCCCCGATCCGATGGAACGTCTCCCGCCTCAGCGCGAGGCCCGAATCCCCGTAGACCGAATGGAGCCACCGCACCCGCAGGTCGGCCGCCCGCTCGATCCAGCGGTAGATCCAGCGCTTCCCCTCAAGCCGCTGCGGAAAGGCGACGGCGGCGATCCGCGGGTCCGCGAGACGGCCGCAGGCCTCCTCGAGCGCGCCCGGCTCCGGCCAGCAGTCGGCGTGGAGGAAGACGAGGCACGCGCCCCGGGCCTCCGCCGCGCCGGCGTTCATCTGGCGCCCCCGGCCCCGGGGAGCCCGCACGACGCGGGCGAGCGCGGCGGCGATCTCGAGGGTCCCGTCCGTGCTCCCCCCGTCCGCGACGACCACCTCCCCTCCCGCGGGGAGGGCGCGGCGGACCCGCTCCAGGGTGAAGGGGAGGATCTCCGCCTCGTCGAGCGTCGGGACGACGACGCTCACCCGCGCTTCACCGGGGGACGGGGGCACCGACGGCGCGCGAGCCGATGTCGCGGCGGAAGCGCATCCCCTCGAACCGAACCCGCCCGAGCGCCTCGTAGGCGCGCGCGGCGGCCTGCGCATGGGTCTCCCCGAGCGCCGCGACGCCGAGGACCCTTCCCCCGGCCGTCACGACCTCCTCCCCCCTCCGCGCCGTCGCCGCGTGGAAGACCTCCCGTCCTTCCTGCGGCTCGATCCCCTCGAGCCCCTCGATCCGCCTCCCCGTCTCGACGGGGCCGGGATAGCCCTCGCTCGCCGCGACGACGCAGACGGACGGACGCGGATCCCACCGCAGCCCCTCCCCCTCCTCGAGCGTCCCCTCCGCGGTGCGCAGGAGGATCGGCAGCAGGTCGTCCTCGAGGCGCAGGAGGATCGCCTGCGCCTCGGGGTCCCCGAAGCGGCAGTTGAACTCGAGGACCCGCGGCCCGCCCGGGGTCAGCATCAGCCCCGCGTAGAGGACCCCCCGGTAGCGGCGCCCCTCCCGGTTGAGGGCGTGGATCGCCGGGACGAGGATCTGCGACTCGATCTGGTGGCGCAGCCGCGGAGTGACCGCCGGGGTCGGCGAGATCGCGCCCATCCCGCCTGTGTTCGGCCCCTCGTCGCCGTCGAGGAGGCGCTTGTGGTCCTGGGCCGGCTCGAGCGGGACGATCGTGCGGCCGTCCGTCAGGGCGAGGACGGAGACCTCCTCCCCCTCGAGGAACTCCTCGCACACGACGGTCGTCCCCGCCTCCCCGTGAATCTTCTCCTCCATCAGTCGCGACACCGCCTCGCGCCCCTCCTCCACGCTCCGCGCGACGACCACTCCCTTCCCCCCCGCGAGGCCCGAGGCCTTCACGACGACCGGGTAGGAGCGGTGCGTCTCGAGGAAGGACATCGCCACGCGCGCGTCCGAGAAGACGCGGAATCCCGGCGAAGGGATCCGGTAGCGGCGCAGGAGTTCCCGGCAGAAGGCCTTCGACCCCTCGATCTCGGCGGCCTTGCGGCGCGGGCCGAAGACGCGCAACCCCTCCCCCTCGAGCCGGTCGACGAGACCCAGGCAGAGGGGCTCCTCGGGTCCGACGATCGTGAGGTCGATCCGCTCCCGCTTCGCCAGCGCGAGGATCCCCTCGACGTCGTTCGCCTTCACGTCGGCGCACTGCGCGACCGAGGCGATCCCGGCGTTCCCCGGCGCGCAGAACACCTTCTCCGCGAGAGGCGAGCGCGCGACCTTCCAGGCGAGCGCGTGTTCGCGCCCGCCTCCCCCGACGATGAGGATGCGCATGCGGGGAGGGGAGTGTAGCGCGGCACTCGCTCGGGCGGGACGGCGGATTGAGCCCGATCCGGGGGAGGGCTAGCATCCCCCGCGACGGGGTGTCGCTCAGCGGTAGAGCCGCAGCTTTGGGTGCTGCGTTTCGCCGGTTCGAATCCGGCCACCCCGACCGCCCAGGTCCCGAGCCCCATGTTCCGCCGGCTCCGAGCGGTCGCGCGGAGTTCCGGCGGGAGGTGCGGGTCTACCGGTTCGTCCTCCGCGATCCGCGGACACCCCGGGCCGCGAGGCAGTCCGCGGACTGGCCGTCGCGACCACCTCGCCTCGCTCAACCTGGAGCGAAACCGCGCCCGATAGGACGAGCCTTCCGGGTGCGGTTCGTACGAGTCGCGAGTGAACCTTCGGGGGCCGAGGTGAATCTCGTGGTCCGATCCTGCCGGTGCTTCTCGACGAGGCCGAGCGCGGCTCTCGGCCTGCAGTGCCGTTCCCTCGGCCTCGGACGCCCGTAGGAGGACCCATGGACCGGCGGGGCAAGTACCGGATCGAGCTCGGGGAGAAGAGCACCGTCGAGGTGAGCATCCTCGTCGAGGACAGGCCGCTCATGGTCGGCCGCCTCCACGACGTGTCCGCGGAGGGCGCCGGCGTCGTCCTCCCGAACCTGGCGAACGCCCCCCTAGCCGTCGGCCAGCGCGCGGAACTCGTCTTCGTCGGGACGACCATCGTGAAGCCCCTCCGTGTCTCCGCCGTCGTGAGGCACCTCGCGCTCGAGGGGAGTGGAGCCGGCGCGGTTCAGCACTACGGCTTCGACTTCACGAACCAGGAGGGGTTCGACGAGTTGCTGATCGCCCAGGACCTCCACATCCTCTTCAACCGCCGCAAAGCCCGGCGGGTCGAGCCTGATCCGCAGGAGCCGATCGAGGCCTTCCTCCAGGACGTCGTCACGGGCAAGTCGGGCCCGGCCGGCGTCCTCGACCTCTCGACGGGCGGCGTCGGCCTCCTCCTCACCCGCGAGGTCGACCTCCTCTTCGCTCAGGTCGAGCGGGTCCGCCTCGCGCTCCGGATTCCGAGAGCGACCGAGGACCTCCACCTCGAGGGCATCGTCCGCCGCCGCGCGGAGGAGGACGGCGAGGTGCGGTACGGCATCGAGTTCGACCCGGAGCGGACGCCCCGGTTCGTCGAGAAGCAGGCCGTCCTCGCGAAGTACGTCATCCGCTGCCTGCGCCAAGTCCTCAAGGCCGGCGCGAGGTAGGCCCTTCGCTCCCCCCTCCGGGGTCCCTCCCGCCCCACGTCTTCATCCGATACCCGAGGACGGCCCGGGTGTCCGCGCTGGAGTGGCCGGACGCCTCCTCCAGCCAGGGCCCCGCCCCGAAGATCTCGACCACTTCGCGCTCCCGCAGGTCGCTCCTGCCTCTCCGCCGGCCACCCGAATGGCAGGAAAAAGAATTCGCGGTGAAAACGGCCCTCTCAATCGTCTCTTCCTAGTAGAGGGATCGCGCGGCCGGGGCGTCCCGGCGGCGGTCCAAGGCAGAGGCTCCCTCGCCGCGGCGTGAGGCTCGGCGCGGGCGCGCGGTTGGCGTTCCCGACGATGCCGCGGAGTCCGGCCGGCTCCGGGCCCGAGGGGATCGCCTTCCCCGTCGCTCCCACCGGTCCGCACCTCCCCGGCGGGAGGGCCGTTTCCGGGGTCCCGATCGGGTCCCCGAGGAGTGCTTCCGTGATCGCAATCGAGAACGGAATCGCGGTGGGCGCCACGGCGCTGGTCGAGGCGCCCGCGTCCGAGAAGACGGCGACGGCGGTCGAGGCGAAGGCCTCGCCCGACTCCGACGCCGGGCTCGAGACCTGGACGGTCCCCCTCGCGAGCATCGACGCCGAGGGGAGCCCGTTCAGGTTCCGCAGGACCCTCAAGCCCGACGCGGGGATCAGGAGCCTCGCCGCCTCGATCGAGGCGCAGGGGCTCCTCCACCCCCTGACAGTCCGAAAGCAGGGGGAGCGCTTCGAGCTGGTGAGCGGCTTCCGCCGCCACGCGGCGCTCACCTTCCTCTCCCGGACGAAGGGGATCGCCCCCTCGGCCTACCCGGTGAAGGTGTCGGTGCTCCCCGACGGGACGAGCAACGACGAGGCGCTGGCGGTCTCCTTCGCCGAGAACCTGGCGCGGAAGACCCTCGACGCGACGGAGAAGGCGATCGCGGTCGTCAAGCTGCGCGACGAGTTCGGAAAGACGACCAACGAGATCGCCTCGTTGCTGCGCCTGAGCGAGACGCAGATCCGGCGCCTGACCGACCTCCTCGCCTCGCCGCCGGATGTGCGGGAGGCGTTCCGGGCCGGGAAGATCGCGCTCGAGCACGCCCTCGCCCTGGCGAAGGTGAACGACCCGGCCGCGCGGGAGTCGGTGATCCGCAGGGCGGCGGTCAAGCGCCTCCGCGGGGACGCGATCGCCTCGGCCGCCGAGCGAGCCGGGGACAAGGCGTTCGAGGCGTTCCCGGAAAACGTCAGGGCGTTCGCGCGCCTCTCGCGGACGGAGGACCCGACGTACCCCTTCCGGGTGATCGTCCGGCTCCGCAGCGAGGAGGAGGTCGCGCGCCTCGCGCAGCTCCTCGGTCGGTTCGCGACCGCGCAGTAGCGATTCAGTCCACCCGCCGGCGGGCCCCCGAGGGTCCGCCGGCTTTCGTTTCATCCGGAGCGGTCCCCGGTGGGCGGGGCGCAGCAGTCTTCGGCGTTCGAGAAAACCCAAAGGTGAAACCGCCGGCCGGCGGTTTCGCTCGAGGCAAACCGCCGGCTCGGAAGCCCTTGTCAGGTATGCACTTCGGAATGGCCGTTTTCCGCTCGTGCGAGGACCCCTCCAGAAACGCCTGCATCCGGAGCGGGAGGGGGTCGACGGTGAGCAGGGGCTCTCGGCGTTCGAGAAAAACTGAGGGGTGAAACCGCCGGCCGGCGGTTTCGCTCGAGGCGAACCGCCGGCTCCGAGGCGCTCGTCAGCTGCGCCCCTCGCGCGTAGCGAGTCAGCGTCCTAGGTGCCGCGCTATGTCGGTTCGAATCCGACCACCCCGA
>CBRGOK010000267.1:0-5899 GCA_967798035.1 uncultured bacterium | reverse complement strand
AGGGCCTCGAGCTTCTCGCGCGACGGGCCGCGGCCGGAGACGGCGATCTCGAGGGGCACCCGCGTCCGTCGGGGCAGGTCCGCGAACCTCTCGAACTCGACGTCCTTGTGCCGCAGGGTGAGGTCCCCCCACACGACCGGCTCGTAGGACTTCCAGTTCATGACGGTCGTGAACGGGGCGCCGGCGGGGGGCTCGGTGACCGGGAACAGGTCGAGATCCACGGGAGGCAGGATCGCCCGCCAGACCTCCTCCCCCGTCGGCGCCGTGCTCCCCCCCTTCGCCACGTTTTGCCCGACCGTGTAGAGGAAGTCGTAGGCGGCGAGGGATCGGCCGGCGGCCCGCGCGCGCGCGCGCTTGACCTGGGTGAAGCCCGGCTCGGCTTCGAGGAGCACGCGCACCCCCGCCCGCTGCGTCTCGGCGTCCCAGTCGCCGTGCGCCCCCATGTCGATGTAGACGTCGGCCTCGGCGCAGGCCTCCTCGACCCGCGTCCGGCTCATGCCGTGGTAGCGGCCGGCGGCGTCGACGAAGCACCAGCGGTCGCCGAGCCCGTGCCGGGCGAGAAGCTCGCCGACCGCCCGGGTTCCGAACTCGCAGTCGTCGGTCATCGCCTCGCGCGAGGGGTCGAAGCAGGCGTTCGCCCATCCCGCCTTCTCGACGTGGACGATCTCGTGGCCCAGGCGCCGGAATCCGACGAGGTACTGGAGGACCCAGGAGAGCATCCCGCCGAGCGGGTAGCGGACCATGTAGGAGGCGAGGACGACGCGGGCGCCCATCAGACCCTCGCCTCCGAGCCCCGGACCTCGTCGAGGAAGCGGCGCTCCGTCTCCTCGATCGCGCGCCGGCCGCGCGCGGCGCACTCGCGCGCGGTGCGGCGGGCCTCCTCGGTGAGGCACCCGTCGAACGCGCGGAGGAGGGCTCCGGGATCGAGCTGGTCGGGGAGGAAGACGCGGGGCCAGCCGAGGACGCGGGCCTGCGCCGCGATCTTCGCGCCGCCCGCGACCGGGTCGACGGCGAGCGCCGGGACGCCGTGCTTCAGCGCCAGGACGAGGCCGTGCAGGCGGGTCGTCAGGACGACGTCCATCCGGGCGATCAGGGACTCGACCTCGCGCGCCGTGCGCAGGCCGGTCGCGTTCGTGTCGAGCCGCGTGTCGATCGTCACGGCCGCCGCCTCGCGCGAGGCGAGCACCCCGCGGAGGGCGGCGTTCGCCTCCTCGTGGCATCCGCGCTTCCTGTACTCCTTCTGCGGCGCGACGAGGACGAGGCCCGCGACGGGAACGGCGAGGGAGCTCGCGGCGAGGCTCAGGTCGGGGGCCGCCCCGCGCGAGCCGTCCCGCGCGAGGAGGAGGTCGAAGGGGTTCCACTCCTCGAGGTCGTGGAGCATCGACAGGTTGACCCCGATGCGGCGGCAGTGGGCGAACCGGGCGAGCAGCCCGCTCGTCCTCTCGTCGTTGCCGAAGGGGCCGCAGACGAAGAGGAGGTGCGTGTAGCGCTGGGGATCGACGGCCGCGAGCGCCACGCCGCCGCGGAACGGCGGGGCGAGGGCGACGTCGTGCGGGAGCCCTGCGCGCTCGAGCCAGCCGCAGACGACGTCGCGCGCCAGGAGGTCGCCCGCCGTCGCCCCCATCCCCTCGAAGCTGAACCAGCCCGTGACGAGCGCGCGCATCAGGACTTCCCCCGTCCCGCCGCCGGCTCCGGACTCGCGAGGGCCCGGTCGAGCAGCGCGCAGAGGACGCGGCCCGAATCGAGGAACTCCCGGGCGATCGCGAGCGCGGCCCGGGCGTGGCGCTCCGGTTCGGCGCGGATCGCCTCGATCCCCGCCCGCGCCTCCTCCTCCGTCGTGAACGCGAAGAGCCCCTCGCCGGTCGGGAGATGGCGGGAGAAGCCGGTGTCCTGGACGACCGCCGGCACGCCGAGGGCGAGGTAGCAGGCCGTGCGACAGGAGAACCAGCCCGTCTCCCCCTCGACGTAGGCGTTCTTCGCGACGCTCAGCTCGCCGAGCGAGTTCGCCAGGTACTCGCGGTAGACCCAGGGATCCCGCGAGACCTCGAGCCCGTCGCGGACCTGCCAGCCATGCCGGAGGAGCGTCTCTCTCGGGGCGCGCCCGCTCAGGGCGACCTCGAGGGGGATCGGGGACCTCGCCGGGAGGTCGAGGAAGCGCAGGAACTCCCGGCTCTTTCCCCCGTACTCGACGCCCCGCACCCGCGGGCCGCGCTCGTGCGGCTCCCACGATCCGACGGTCGTCATCACGGGCCGCCGCCGCGCGACCGCGACGGGCTCGAAGCAGTCGAGGACGATCGGCTGTCTTGTCGGGATCCAGTCGAAGATCTCCGTGGGGATCCGGCACCCGGCCCGGCCCACGCTCTCGCCGAACGTGAAGAAGACGTCGTGGCGGCGCAGCCCCTCGACCCGCGCGCGCGCCTGCGGCTCGAGGTCGCCCGCCACGTAGCCGGGGACCGAGGCCTGCGTGTACATCGGGTCGCTGTCGAGGAAGGCGAGCCGCCGGGCGGACAGGTACTCCTCCCGCATCCAGCAGGCGGCCGAGACGTTGAGGAAGAGGTCGGCCGAGCGGACGAACGCGGCGACCTCGGGCCACGGACGCCCGAAGGACCGGCCGCGCGCGTCGCGGAAGTACCAGCGCCCCGCCAGCCGGTTCTCGAGGCGCGAGAGGGATTCGCCGAGGACGCGCGCGTTGGCGGCGCCGTCCTCGACGTACGTCCCCCGCGCCGGGTCGTAGCACCACTGGCCGGTGTCCTCGAGGTAGAGGACGTCGTGGCCGAGGCGCAGGAGGCCGAGGGGGTACTGGACGTAGTCCCAGAAGACGCCGCCGAAGGGATAGGTCGCGGCGAGTCCGGTCACGACGACGCGGAGGGGATCGGTCACGGCCGCCGCTCAGGCACGGGGGGCCTCCTCCGGGACGCGGGAGCGCGACTCTATGAGCCTCCCTCGCGCGAGCTCGAGCCGCAGGTCGCAGCCATCCAGCGTCCCGGGCCGGTGCGCGATGATGAACGTCGTCCGCCCCGCCATCAGGCGCTCCATCGCCGCGAAGATCCCCTCCTCGGTCCGCGGGTCGACGGCGCTCGTCGGCTCGTCGAGCACCAGGACCGGCGCGTCCTTGAGGAAGGCCCGGGCGAGCGAGATCCGCTGGCGCTCGCCGCCCGAGAGCTTCATGCCGCGCTCCCCCACGGGAGTCTCGTACCCCTCGGGGAGCCTCTCGATGAACTCGTGGGCGTTCGCCGCGCGGGCGGCGGCGACGATCTCCTCGGGGCGGGCGTCGGGCCGAGCGTAGGCGATGTTCTCGGCGATGCTCGCGGAGAAGAGGACCGGCTCCTGCAGGACGATCGCGAACTGGTTCCGCAGGTCGCGCAGCCGCCAGTCGCGCAGGTCGACGCCGTCGAGCCGGATGGCACCCGACGTCGGGTCGTAGAAGCGCATGAGGAGGCTCACGAGCGTCGTCTTGCCGGCTCCGGTGTGCCCCGCGATGCCGACGCGGGCGCCGGCGGGGACCTCGAAGGCGATCTCCTCGATCGACGGCCGGCCCCCGTCGTAGGAGAACGACACGCCCTCGAACCGGACCTCCCCGCGCGCCCGGAGGAGCGGCCGCGCGTCGGGCCGCTCCGCCACCTCCTTCGCCTCGTCGAGCAGTTCGAAGGCCCTCTCGGCGCTCGCGAGGGAGCCCTGCAGCCCGGCGAGCTTCTTGCTCATCGTCTTCAGCGGCTCGTACATGTGCCCCAGGTAGGCCATGACGAGGAGCAGGTCGCCGACGGTCATCGCCTGCGCCCCCACGCGACCCACGCCGATCCAGAGCACGGCCGCCGTCCCCACGGCCATCGTCAGGCCGATCACGATCCCGAAGACGCTCTCGGCCCGCGCGACGGCGAGGTTCTCCCGGATCCCGCGGTTCGACACCTCCTCGAACCGGCTCTCCTCGCGCTCCTCCCGCCCGAACGCCTTCACGACCCGCAGCGCCGAGAGCGCCTCCTGGACGACCGACAGGGAGGCGCTCTCGATCTTCTTCACGCTCTTCCAGCGCTGGCGGATCCTCTTCCCGTAGACGTGCGAGGAAGAGGTGGGGGGCGATCGCGAGCGCCACGGCGGCGATCTCGGGGCTCAAGAGCGCGATCGCGACGAGCATGCACGCGAAGGAGACCGCCGAGGCGAGGAACGGCAGGACGCCGTCGATCGCGAGGTGCTGGATCGAGGGCGCGTCGTAGAGGATCCGGTAGCTCGAGTCGGTCGTCCCCTTCGTGTCGTGGTAGGCGAGGGAGACGCGCTGGGCGTGCCGGAAGAGGCGCGCCCGGAAGTCGAGGACCATGCGCTGCGACGTCCAGGTCGTGAGGAGCCACGTGCCGAGTCCCTGGAGGCGCACGAGGAGCGCCGTCCCGACCAGCAGGAGGACGGCGAGGGCGAGGCGCCCCTCCTTCGACCCGACGAGGAAGCCGGGAACTAGGGCCTCCAGGAAGCGCGGCAGCGGGTGATCGCCGATCACGCTGTCGACGGCGATCTTGAGCGGGTAGGGCTGCAGCAGCGTGAGGGGCGTCGCCGCGAGCCCGAGGAGGAGGAGGAGAGCGATATGCGGGGCGTAGGGCCGGCCCTGCCGCAGGAGCCGCAGCCAGAGGAGCCGGTCGCCCGCGCGCGCGCCGCCGCCGGTCACGCCCCCCTCCGGAAACTGCCCCAGAACCGTGTTGATTTCGTTCGTAAGTCATTCCGGGCCGTGCGGTTGCCGGGATCTGAGGCCCGTTTCTCGAAAAAAGCGCACAACCCTTTGCTCCAGAACGGTCGCACGGGTGCCATCAACACGGAACTGGGGCAGATTCGAACCGCTTCGCGCCCCGCCGCTCGAGGACCGCATCGATCGCCTCCCACGCCGCGCCCCGGAGCCGCGCGCGGCGGGCGACGATCCACGCGAAGAGGCACAGCGGCAGGAGCCAGACCGGCAGGAAGAGGGCGCTGCGCCAGGTCAGGAAGGCGGCCGCCGCGCAGAGGAGGAGAAGGGCCCAGCGCGCGGAGCGGCCCGTGCGCGCGAGGAAGCCGAAGCAGAGGGACCGGTCGTAGTTCTCGGGGGCGGTGTAGATGCGCCCGGACGCGAGGAGCGAGCCGTTGACGGAGAGGTCCCAGTTCACCCACTCCAGGCCGTAGGTGACGCTGGCGCCCCTCGACTTCAGCTCCCGGTGGAGCTCGCGCACGAGGGCCTCGCGGTCGCCTCCGCCCGGTCCCCAGTAGCGCCGCTGCTCCTTGCGGCGCGGGCCGAGGTGCCGGATCTCGCGCGCCCAGCCGCGCAGGGTCCAGCGGTCGGCGCCGCGCCCCTGCGGTCGCGGCCCGGCCGGAGCGGGCCGGCGCCTCCGCGGCGCCACCCTCCCCGCCCAGCGCACGAACGGGTGGAGGAAGTGGAGCATCGAGACCGCGACGACCTTGCGGATCCTCTCGCGCCGAGAGAGCGGCCCCGGCACGTCCGTCGTCCAGCCGGCGACGAACGCCGCCCCTGCCGAGAGGAGGAGGAGGACGCCCCCGACCGCGCCGAGCCAGGGGGACAGCGGCGTCAGTGCGAGGAGGAGGATCCAGGCGAAGTACCAGTGGACCATCGCCGGTCCGGCGAGGAGGGAGGAGGGGTCCTTCTGGTAGAGGGTCTGGAACAGGGCCGAGCCGAGCCGCCCGTGATAGATGAAGGGCCGGAAGAGGGAGGAGGTGCGCTGCGTCCCGCTCCCGTAGATCTTGCCGCCCCAGCGGATGTAGCCGCCGAGATTGAAGCGCTCGGGGTGCTTCCTCTCGAGCTGGTTCTCGGCCTCGCCGTAGCCGAACTGCTGGCGGAGATAGCGCCGGATCGACGGCCTCGCGTGGTGCCAGACGATCGCCGCCGGACTGTAGCCGAGCCTCATGCCGGCGTCCTGGAGCCGCCAGCCGA
>CBRGOK010000266.1:0-5900 GCA_967798035.1 uncultured bacterium | reverse complement strand
GCGTTATCGGGAGACTGGCAATGGGTGGCATGCGCCTGGCAGCCGGCATCGGCGGGACCCTGAACGCCAGCGGCCAAGGCTCGGTCACCATTCCCATCCCCAACGTCTCGGCACTTCACGGGGCCTGGTTCAACGCAAGCGGGGCCGTCTTCGACCCGGTCGGCCCCCTCGGGATCGGCTGCGTGCTCACGCACGCCGGATTCCAGATTCCGTAGGGGCCCGGGAATGTCGGGGCGGGAGCCGCTCCCGCGCAGGACCCGAGACGGCCTACTTCGGCGCCTCGCGCGGGAGGAACCGAGCGACCAGGACTCGCCGGGTCCCCTCCCGCTCCTCGCGGACCTCGATGTCCGAGCCCTGGATCGTGAGCCCGGAGGAGGAGAGGCCGACCTCGCCGCGACCGACGAGGCCCGGCTCGCCGGAGAGAGACACGTCGCGGCCGTCGATCGTGAGACGGAAGGCCTTGAGACTTAGGGCCGCCCGGTAGACGGAGCACGGGGCATCGGCGAGGACGGGCCGCTCGAAGGAGGCCGAGCCCCGGCCGGGGAACCGCAGCCGCAGGACACGGCCGTGGAACATCCGGTCCCCGTCGAGGCGGCGGAGGCTCGGGGGGTCGACGAGGATCGGCTCGGTCAGGCCGGCCCCGGCCGTCTCGAGGACGACGAGGGCGTCCTCCTTCGCGAGGAGGATGTCGGCCTCCCGGACGCGCTTCTCCGCGACCTCGCGGGCGGAGCGAGTCTCGCTCACGAGGACCGTGTCGAAGGAGTACTCCTCCCTCGCCGCCCGGGCGAGGGCCGGAGCCGAGGCGGGATCGAACTTCAGCGCCTCGGCGAGGAGCCGGGAGGGGGGCGCGGGCCGGGAGAGGGCCGCGTCCTTCCAGCCGGGGGAGAACCGGTCGAGGAGGAGCCCCTGCGCGGCGCCGGTCAGGTACAGGCGGGCGCGCGAGCGGTCGGACAGGACGCCCGGGGAGAAGAGCTCGGTGAAGCGGCGGGCGAGGTAGTCCGCCGGCGCCGGGTAGCGGGTGAAGGAGGGCTCCGAGGCCGCGAGGAGGGGTCCCGGTCCGAGTCCGCGCTCCCCGGCGAGGAGGATCGAGCGGGTCTCGGCGTAGGTCGCGAGCCCCTCGTTCCACTCGACTCCCTCCTCCCAGGCGGCGACGCGCGGGCCGAGGACCTGGCTCCTCTCGCTCCGCAGGGCGAGGAAGCGCAGGGCGCGCTCGCGGATCCGGGCCTCCTCGCCCCCGCCGAGCGCGTCTCGGAGGCAGGCGGCCTCGAGCACGGCGAGGGCGTTCAGGCGCGGGTCGAGGTCGGGGAATTCCGCCCCGTCGAGGGGGTTCTCGGCGCCCGACTTCGGCGCGGCCCGCTGCGTGAAATTGTGGAAGGCCTCGTGGAAGAGGACTCCGATCGAGTCCTCCGGAGGCGAGGGGGGCTCGAAGCCCCGCGCCTCGAGGGTGGAGAAGAGGAGGCCGTCGATCTTCAGGGTCGCGTTCGACCGCATCTCGGCCGTCGCCGGGGCGTAGTGGATGGGGGGAGGGGGAGCCCCCCCGGGGAGGGCGAGCTCCCGGAAGGCGTGGGGGGGCTTCGGGTGGCCGGAGACGTAGGCGACCCCCCCCGGACGGAAGACGGCGATCGGCAGGCCCCGGGCATCGAAGCCCGGCCAGAGCGCGTCGCCGAGGCGCGGGGCGAGAAGGAGCGCCTCGGCGAACCGGGAGAGCACCACGCGGTCTCCCTCGGGGACGGGGAAGGGCTCGTGGGAATGCCCCGCGTGGTCGCCGGGCTGCTGCCGGAGCCCGGGGAGGAGGGAGGCGAAGCCGAGGAGGACCCCTCTCACGGGGCCGTCAGAAGATCGCGTAGACGAAGGGCGCGATCGCGCCCGGCTCCGTCAGGAGGACGAGGAGGGCGAGCCCGCCGATGACGATGACGATCGGCGCGACCCACCAGATCCAGTTCTCGCGGAGGAATCGGAAGAACGCCATCGCGGGATCTCCGGGCTCGACCTTCTAGAAGAGGGTGTAGATGAAGGGGGCGACGAGCGGGCTCGAGGCGGCGACCACGAGGAGGGTCCCGATCGAGACCATCACGACCAGCAAGGGAAGCATATACCAGTGGCCGCGTCGCCCGAACGAGCCGAGGAGCTCGGCGGTCGTCCCGAGGCGCCCGGCGGCCTTCCAGAGGACGAAGCCGAGGAGGGCGGCGACGAAGATCGCCGGGAGCCAGGGGACGGCCTTTGCCGCGCGGGAGACCCCGAAGAAGATGCCGCCGACGAGGGCAAGGAAGAGGGCGGTCTTGACCGGGGCGAGGAGGGTCGGCTCGTCGCGGTAGGAGACGGCGTAGCCGATCGTGAGGAGGAGCCAGATGGCGCCGAGGACGAAGGGCCAGACAGGCGCCTTGGCCGGGGTGGTGGCGGTGGAGGCGGCGACGGGCGGCAGGGGCGCGCGGGAGACCTGGAGCCGCGAGAGGATCCCGAACTCCTCCAGCCGGTCGTAGAGGGCTCCGGCGAGGGCCCGGTTCCCCGCGGGGGTGAGGTGCCAGTCCTTCTCGTAGTAGAGGCGGGTGCCGTCCGACGCGCGCGTGCGCAGCTCGTTCACGGGATTCACGGCGAGGAACTCCGCGGCGGCGCAGCTCTCGAGGAACCGCCGGGAGGCGCGGTTGGGGTCGTAGACGTCCGCGGAGAGGCCGTTCACTCCCTCGAAGGCCCGCCGCGCGTCCTCGTGGACCTGGATCTTGTGCGGGATCGAGACCCCGACGGGGCGGACCCCCTTCGACCGGGCGGCGTCGGCGAAGATCCGGACGGCGGCGTCGACCCTGCGCCACGCGGCGGCGATGAAGGGGGGCTCCTCCTTGAGGAAGACCCCCTCCTCCTTCGGGATCGCCTTCGATCCGCCGGCGGGGGTGAAGGTCGGGCTGGGGGAGCGCAGCGCCCCGATCAGCTTGCCGAGGGCGGTGCGCGTCGCGAACCATGACTCGCGGCCCGGGTCGGACAGCGGGAGGTTCGTCGGGACGCCGTTCTCGCCGAGGAGGGGCTTGGGGTAGCGGAGGTAGGACCCCTCCCCGGACCAGAAGACGTCGTTCGGGTAGAAGCAGAGCATCGCGAGGTCGGGGGCGTAGCGCAGCCCCTCGTCGCGGAACCAGAGCGCCTCCTGGTCGGTCGAGTACCCCTCCGTCCCGCCGTTGACGACGGAGAGGTTGCGCCCCTCCGAGCGCAGGCGCGCCGCGAGGATCTCGAGGAAGAGGTCCCTCTCCTCGACCGTGTAGCCGAGGCAGAAGGAGTCGCCGGCGAAGACGATCCGCGTCTCGCCGTCGGCCTTCTCGAAGGGGACGATCGGCCCGCGCAGTCCCCGCTCGTTGATCGCGAAGGTGACGTCGAACTCCGAGGTCTTCTTCCTCGAGGTCCTTCCCGGCTCCTTCTCCCAGCCCAGGGTCGGGTGGAAGCGGTTGATCCGCGGCTGCGGGGCGAGGCCGGCCATCCGCAGGCCTCCCTCGAGGACGAGGAGGAGGAGGACGACCCCGGCGAGGAGGGCGGCGAGCGGCTTCACGACCTCGCGCCGTCCTTCCAAACGAGGGTGTTCTTCAGTACCAGGAGGTCCATCCCCGAGCGCATGAAGGTCCGGTAGGCGTTCTCGGGGGTCGTGACGATCGGCTCCCCCTTCAGGTTGAAGGATGTGTTGAGGAGGACGGGGACGCCCGTCGCCTCCCCGAACCGGGAGATCAGCCGGTGGTACCGGGGAGAGGTGTCGGACCGCACCGCCTGGAGCCGCCCGGTCCCGTCGACGTGGGTGATCGCCGGGATGACGTCGCGCTTGTTCTCCCGGACCGGGACGACGTAGAGCATGAAGCGGGCGGGGTAGTGCTTGCCCGGGTCCTCGAGGTCGAAGTACTCGTGCGCCTTCTCGACGAGGACGGAGGGGGCGAAGGGGCGGAACGCCTCGCGGAACTTGATCTTCGCGTTGACGACGTCCTTCATCTCCGCCCGCCGCGGATCGCCCAGGATCGATCTAGCCCCAAGGGCGCGCGGCCCCCACTCGAAGCGCCCGTCGTACCAGCCGATCACCTCCCCCTTCAGGAGCGTGTCGACGGCGCGGTCGATCGCCTGCTCGTCGCTGGAGCAGCGCACGTGCGGGATCCCCTCGCGCTTGAGGAAGTCGAGGATCGCGTCCTCCCCGTACTCCTTCCCCCAGTAGGCGTGCTCCATCACGAACCGCCGCGGCTGGCCGAGGAGGGCATGGGTCGCCCAGAGGGCGGCGCCGACCGCGCCCCCGTCGTCCCCGGCGGCGGGCTGGACGTAGATCTCCTTGAAGGGGGTCGCCCGGCGGATCTTGTCGTTCGCGACGCAGTTGAGCGCGCACCCTCCCGCCATCGCGAGGCGCTTCAAGCCCGTCTCGCGGTGGAGGTGGTTCGCCATCGCGATCAGGATCTCCTCCGTCACCGCCTGGATGGAGGCGGCGACGTCGGCGTAGTAGGGGTCGAGGGTCTTGTCGACCTGCGCGAGGTCGCGGACGGGCCCGAAGAGATCGGTGAACTTGCGGGACAGCGTCGAGTCCGGCGACCAGTGGTAGGAGAAGTAGGACATGTCGTGCCAGATCGAGCCGTCGCTCGCGATCTTCACGACCTCCTTCACCTTGTCGACGTACTTCGGCTTCCCGTAGGGAGCCATCCCCATCAGCTTGTACTCCCCCTCGTTCACCTCGAACCCGCAGAAGGCGGTGAACGCGGAATAGAGGAGGCCGACGGAGTGGGGGAAGCGCATCTCCCGGTCGATCCGGATCGTCGAGCCCTTCCCGACCCCCATCGTCGCCGTCGACCACTCCCCCGCCCCGTCGACCGTCAGGATCGCCGCCTCCTCGAAGGGGGAGCAGTAGAAGGCGGAGGCCGCGTGGGACATGTGGTGGTCGGCGAAGAGGATCCGCTTCCTCTCGACCTTCAGGCGCTCGCGGATCAGGTCCTTCACCCAGAGCTTGTCCGTGAGCCAGGTGAGCATCGACTCGCGGAAGACCTTCCAGGACCTCGGGAAGGTCTGGAGCGCCGAGAGGAGGATGCGCTCGAACTTGACGAAGGGCTTCTCGTAGAAGACGACGTAGTCGAGGTCGGCCGCGGTGATCCCGGCCTCCCGGAGGCAGAACTCGACGGCGAGGGCGGGGAAGCCGTGGTCGTGCTTCAGGCGGCTGAAGCGCTCCTCGGCGGCCGCGGCGAGGAGGACGCCGTCCTTGACGATCGCCGCCGCCGAGTCGTGGTAGAAGAACGAGAGGCCGAGGACGTGCACGGTTCAGCCCTGAGCGCGCGCCCGGTCGACGGAGTCGTTGCGGGAGCCCCAAGGACTCCAGGTGGTCGGCGCCTTGCCGACCCGCAGCGGGTCGGCGAAGAGCCGGAAGATCAGGCCGACCGGGGCGAGGAGGATGGCGTAGAGGGCGGTGAGGATCGTCCGCGAGATCAGGTGCCCGATCCGCTCCAGCGTGAAGCGGGGGCTCCAAGGGTTCACCTCACGGACCGGCGCTCGGGCGGCCACGGTTCCCTACCGGTTCTCGACGGTCCAGGAGTAGCCGAATGCGTCCCACGGGGCCCTCTCCTCGTCGGGGTCCTTCGGGTCGTACTTCTCCGACACGAAGTAGAGGAGGCCCGCCGACTCGTTCCCGACGGGGGTCATCCCGTGCCACACCCCGGGGGGGATCGAGAGGACGACCGGGCGTCGCTCCCCGAGGAAGTGGGTGGTCGCCTTCTTCGTCTCCGGGTCGTAGAGCCCGATCCGGGCGTTCCCGTGGAGGACGCACCAGTGGTCCCACTGGCGGCGGTGGCGGTGCCAGGCCTTGACCACCCCCGGGTAGACGATCGAGTAGTTGATCTGCCCCTTCTCGACCATCGGGAAGACGTCGAAAAGGGCCCAGCCTCGCTCGTCGCAGTAGTTTTCCATGG
>CBRGOK010000265.1:0-5905 GCA_967798035.1 uncultured bacterium | reverse complement strand
GGTCCCGCGTGGGCGGCGGTGATCGACCATCTGGCGTCCCGGTACCGCACGGAGGGGTAGGAAACGGGCCGGACGACCGTCCGCGTGCGGAAGACGGGGCGTCCGTCCTCCACCTCGCGGGAGCCGTCGGGGCGAAACACGGGGAACCGGAGTTCGACGTCCTCCTCGCGCGGGGTCGAGCCGACTTCCTCGAGGACGAAGCCCGTCGGCTCTCCGGCGTCGGTTTGGATGGTATCCCCGGAGGAGGCGGAAGTTTCGAAGGTCCGACCACCGAGGGTGGAGACGCGGATCCGGGCCCGCCCCTCCTCGGCGCCGAGGAGGTCGAGCCGGTACCGGTCGCCGACAGCCACCACGACCGGTTCGCTCCGGCGGCTGCGGCGGACCTCCACCCCCTCGACCCGGCTGCGCAGGACGGTCACGACGCAGTAGAAGTACCGCGTCGAGGGGCAGGGCTCGGGGTCGAGGCGCTCGAGCCCCGCCGTCTCCCCCTCCAGGCTCCGCACGCCCTCGTTGTCCCTCCACCGGTAGACTTCGTAGGTCACTCCCTCGCGCGGATTCCGGTCGTCGTGGAGCCACCGGAGGGTGACGCCGTGTTCGTCGACTTCCCCGCGCAGCCCGGGAGGAGGGAACACGTCGGCCGCGCCGGCGGGTTCCGCGGGGGCCTTCGCCCCGAGCGCCACCCATCGCACCGGGGGGTCCGGAGGGGAGGGCGCGGGCGCGGACCACCGCTCGGCGAAGGTCACGGGCTGCCGGGCTCCGTTGGCGCGCCCGCTCGGTTCGACGAATCGCGCCGCGGCGCCTGCCCTGACAGATTGCGCTCGAACCTCGCTCCTCGCGATCCCGCCGTGCAGGCGCACGTGGAAGGCGAAGACCATACCGGCGAAAGCCGCGAGGGTCAACAAGGAGAGCCGCGCCGCCTCCCCTCGGGGGATGCCGGGGGAGCTGCTCACCGCGGCCCCGCCCCGAGGAGGAGGGGGACATGCACCTCGAGGAGGGCGCGGACGCGGTCCGGGCCGCCCCCTGCAGGGTCGGCGACGATCTGGAGGCGGTCCGGGAGGAAGAAGGGCCCCCTCTCCCGCCGTCCCACGAGGGCCTGGTACGCCTCCGCGTGCACCGCCACCGGGGCCGCGTACTGGATTCGCACGCGCACGCGACGGTTCCCGGCCCCGCCCGGGACCTCCCGACCCCCGTCCGGGAAGACGAGGAAGTCGAAGTCGGCCACCCCTTTCCCGACGAGCGTCTCGAGGAGGGCGGAGGCGAGCCGGAGCTTTCGCCAGGCGAGAAGGTTCTCCTCGGCGGAGGGGACCCGCCCCTCCCGCTCCCAGTCCTCCTGGGGCAGGAGGTGGCCGAGGAGCTGCTCGGGGAGCCTTGGCCGGGCGAGGCTCCCGAGGATGCGCCGGCGGTCCTCCGGGAGAGCTTCCGGCGCCCGCGACCCCTCGGCGAGGGCGCCGGCGAGGAAGCCCGCCGCTTCGAGCCGCCGACGCCTCCAGTCAGCCGCATCCTCCGCGTCCTCCCCCGTCTCGGCGGGGATGCGCGCGAGCCCCTCCTCGGCGCTCTCCAGGACCTCGCGCGCCTCCCCGAAGGCCACGCGCGCCCCGAGGGCGTTCGGCGCGGTCCGGACCGCGAACAGGGCGAAGCATCCGAGGGCGATCCCCCCGATGAGAGTCCGGACGGGTCTCGGACTCACTCCCCGCCTCCGAAGAAGGCCGATCCGCGCAGGACGCGCGCTCCCGGTTCGATCCCCGGCTCGACGGGGGCCTCCTCGACCTCGCGGAGGGCGACGCCCCTCGCCCCCGCCCGCGAGCGGAGCACCTCCGCCACGCGGGACTGGAACGCGCGCTCCGGATCGGGGAGCGCGTCCCGGACGAGCACGGAGAACTCGAGCTTCATCCCTCCTCCCTCGGAGCGGAACTCGCACGAGCCGATCTCGCCGGCGGCACCCAAGGCGGCGAGGGCGCGCGCCGGGGCGGTCTCCCAGAGGGCCCGGGAATCGAGCTCCGAGGAGAGCCCCAGGACAGCGGCGCGGTCTTTCCGCACCTCCTCCCGGCGCCTCCAGCGCTCCTGCGCCTCGACGACGGCGGAGCGGGCGCTCTGGGAGCGCTCGACGAGCGCCTCCGCCCGTTCCTGCTCCCTCGAGGCGGAGAGGTCGCCGAGGAGCGCCGTCCCGAGGAGGATCGCTCCGGCCGCCGCCAGCGCCGGGACGCTCCGGGCGCTCGCCCGCGTCCGGTCGGGATCGGCGAAGGAGACGGGGAAACGGATGCGCTCCAGGCCCTGGAGGGCGGCCCCGAGCGCGACCACGAAGGAGGGGAGGTCCCGCAGCTCCGACGACGCGTAGGCCTGGTGGGAGATCCGGACCCGGTTCAGGCGGACCACGGGCTCGACCTGGACGTGGAAGACCTCGGCGAGATGCGCCGCGGCTCCCGGGATCCTCGCGACGTCGCCCGTCAGGAAGATCCGCGAGGGGAGGAACGCGCCGATGCGGCGGCGGTGGAAGTCGAGCGCGCGCCGGACCTCCCCGACGAGGCGATCGAGGAAGGCCCGCGACGCCTCCTCCGAGCCCGAGACCGCCTCGCCCCGGGTGATCGAGATCCGCGCCGCCTCGGCGGCCCTCGACTCCGCCCCGGGCACCGCGGCCATCGCGCGGGCGAGCGCCCGCGATCCGAACGGGAGGCTCCGGAACCAGACGGAGTCCCCCGGCAGGCAGACGACCGCCGTCTCCTCCGACCCGACGTGGAGGAGGAGGGCGTCCTCGACGCCGCGCAGGTCGAAGTCGAGGAAGCTCGCCAGGGCGAGGGGAGCCGGGACGATCGCGTCGGGGGCGAGGCCGACCGGGCCCGCGGCGGCGAGGATCTCCTCGAGAGCCTCCGACGGGTGGGAGGCGACGAGGACCCGCTTCTCGTTCACGGAGATCCGCGGGAGGACATGGAAGGCGTGCCGGGCGCCCGCGCCCGGGGAGGCGTTCAGGGCGAGCGCCTCCGCCTTCGCCAGCTCGACCAGCCGGGGGCCGGCGACCGGAGGGAGCGAGACGACCCGGTTGTCCGTCTCGACGCCGGAGATCGCGATCACGACCACGTCCCGCCGGCGGACGACGTGGCTCACCGAGAAGAGGGCGAAGGCGCGCCGCAGCGCGGCGGCCCGCGCGTCGGGGCTCCCGGCCGATCCCTCCCAGGGGATCTCGAGGCGGTCGAGCCTCCGGACGACGAGCCTCCCGCCGGGGCCCCGCCGCATCTCGGCCACCCGCAGCGCCGTCGGTCCGACCTCGAGCCCGAACGAAGAGAGGCTTCCGATCAAGAGGGAGGGGGGAGGCCGCGGGAAGCGGCGGATGCTAGCGATCCCGTGGGGGGGACCGCTACCCCCGCCGGTGATCGGGGATCGGGAGCCCGATCTCGCGCATCGCGACCTGGATGTCCTCCCAGACCTCCTTCTTGGCGGGGGGGTTCCGCAGGAGGTAGGCGGGGTGGTAGGTCGGAACGACCGTCCGCCCCTCCCGGTGGAAGACCTTGCCGCGGAGCTTCCCCATCGGCTCGTCCGTCTCGAGGATCGCTCCCGTCGCCGGCTTGCCGAGGGTCACGATCAGCTCGGGATTCACGGCGGCGATCTGGCGGTGGAGGTAGGGGAGGCAGGCGGCGGCCTCGTCGGGGAGCGGCACGCGGTTCTCGGGGGGGCGGCACTTGACCACGTTCGCGATGAAGACCGCCTCCCGCTTCAGGCCCATCCCCCCCTCGACGATCTTCGTCAGGAGCTCGCCCGCCCGCCCGACGAACGGGCGTCCCTGGAGGTCCTCGTTCTCCCCGGGACCCTCCCCGATGAAGAGGATCCGCGCGTCCGGGTTCCCCTCCCCGGGAACGGCGTTCGTCCGTCCCTTGTGGAGCCGGCACTTCGTGCAGGCGCGGACCTCGGCGGCGATCGCCTCGAGGGCCGCGACTTTTTCTCCCGTGGAGAGAGCGGGAGCCGCCTTCGCGGCCGCGTCGAAGAGGCCGCTCCCTTGCGGAGGGCGTTCCGGCGCAGGGCTCGGGTGGCTCGCGGGGGGCGCTCCTCGCGGCGCCGTCGCCGCCTTCGAGGTCTCGATCCGGATCGCGTCGAGCCCCTCCTCGACGGCGTTCATCAGGCGCATCCGGAGGGCGGCGATCAGCTCGAGGGCCTCCGCGCGGGGGTCGTCTTGCACGGGGCGGATTCTATGGCCGCCGCTTCCGCGCTCCTTGCCGGAGTCGGCTCCTCCGGCCTCACTTGACGGTAAGGGCGAACTCGCTAGATTCCGCTCGAACGTTGTAGGCGATCCATGCCGATTCGGCCGTTGTGTGCCGCGCGTACCGATCCCCCGGAAGGCCCCGGGGCGATGAGGCACCCGGACGGGTGCCGGAGACCAGGCCTCGGTTCGAGCACCAGCGCGCCGGCGATGGCTTGGGCGCCACCGGGCTCGGGCGGGCTCGACCCTGGGAGGGGAAGGGCGCCAGCAGGCGGAGGGTCCGTGAAGCGGGTCGTGGGCCGGTTCCCGCGCGGAAGATCCCCCAGGGATCCGGATGTCGCCGGGCAATCGATGTCGAGACTGGGCGCGAGGGAAGCGAGGTGAGGGGCGGCTAGGCCCCTGAAGGACCCCTGCGCCACAAGGGTCGCTCCCGCGGGAAGGGCACGCCCGCGGTCCTCGGCTCACTCCGAAGGAGGCCGAGGCGTGGGGAGTCGGCGGCAGCGCTCTCCCTCCCCCGCGATCCCCGGCGCCGTCCAAGAAACGTCAGGTTCGCGATCGATCGAGCCCTCTCGACCGGTCCCCGTCTCTCGACTCGGAATCGGCGGCTGTCGGAGCGCCGCGAAGTGCCCCCCGAACGCTTCTCGACCTTCCCTAGCATCTCCATCCCCCCGGCGGAGCCGGGAGCGCGCTCTCCTCTCGCGCCGGCGCGGGACGCTTCCCCGGCGGAACGACGGGTCCGGGCGGATTCCGCGGCCCCTCCGTTCGAGGCGGAGCGTCCCCTCCGCCCCCACGTGCGCGGCCCCTTCCTCTTCCTGGGGGACCGGAAGTGCTCCGTCCACGGCGTCACCTACGGCACCTTCGCGGCGGACGCGAACGGGGACCTCTATCCCCCGCGGGAGGTCGTCCGGGCGGACTTCGCCCGGATGCGGAGCGCGCAGGTCGACACGGTCCGCACCTACACCCCCCCGCCCGACTGGCTCTTCGAGGAGGCCCGGGCCGCCGGACTGAGAGTGCTCGTCGGCATCCACTGGGAGGGGCGCGGCTGCGACTTCGACGATCCCCGGACGTTCCGCGCGGCGGAGGCCGCCGTGCGGGTCGCCGTCGCCCGGTGCCGGCGATTTCCGGACGTCGTCCTCGCCTACGCGATCGCCAACGAGATCCCCCCGCTCACCGTCCGCTTCCACGGCCGGCGCGTGATCGAGCGCTTCCTCCGGCGGCTCTACCGCGTGGCGAAGTCGGAGGACCCGGAGGGGCTCGTCACCTACGCGAACTATCCGACGACCGAGTTCCTCGACCTCGACTTCCTCGACTTCCACCTCTTCAACGTCTACCTCCTCGAACCGCGGGAGATGGGGAAGTACCTCGACCGGATGCTGATCCAGGTGAAGGGGAAGCCGCTCGTCCTGGGCGAGGTCGGCGACGACTCGCTGCGGAAGGGGGAGGAGAGCCAGGCGGCCCTCCTCGGCTGGACGATCCCTCTCGCGCTCGGCAAGGGGTGCGCGGGGGTCTTCGTCTTCTCCTGGACGGACGAGTGGGTGGTCGGAGGCCATCCCGTCGGGGACTGGCGCTTCGGCCTCGTCGACCGGGAGCGCGGCCCGAAGGCCGCCCTCGCGGTCGCCCGGGCCCGCTTCGGGGAGGGGCCGTTCTCCCGCCGAAGGTCCTGGCCGCGCGTCTCGGTCGTCGTCTGCACCTACAACGGGGAGGCGACCCTCGCGGAGA
>CBRGOK010000264.1:0-5913 GCA_967798035.1 uncultured bacterium | reverse complement strand
GGGGTGTCGCTGCGTCAGTCCGCCCGCATAAAGGGCCTCTCCCGGGGGACGGTGGAAGAGAGGCGAGACCGGATCGGGCTTCACTCCCTGAGGCTCTGGCGAAACCTCGAGCGGGTGGTCGAACGCAGGGCCGAGGAGAAGGAGGGGGAGAAGCCTCCGCATGGGTTGATCGTCAGGCGGGGCGAGGCAGGATTCGCACAAGGCCCCCGTCGCTGCAAGGGGGGCGATCCGGAGCCCCGGAATGGCTTCAGCCTGCGGCTTGGCGTACCGGACGCCGGGACCCGGCCCGGTCGAGGACGACCGTCGCGAGGAGCACGACGCCGACAACGAAGGGGTGCCAGAGGGAATTCACGCGGAGGAGGACCAGCGCGTTCTGGAGGACGGCGATCGTCGACGCGCCGAGCGCGGCCCCGAGGGCGGAACCGGCCCCGCCCGTGAGGGCGCACCCGCCGACGACGGCCGCGGCGATCGCGTTGAGCTCCAGGAGCTGACCGGCCTTGGGGTCCCCTTGTCCGAGCCGCGCCGTCGTGAGGAGCGCCGTGATCGCGACGAGGATCGCGCAGGTCGCGTAGGCCGAAGCGAGGATCGACGCGACCGGGACACCGGCGAGGCGCGCCGCCTCGGCGTTCCCGCCGACGGCGTAGATGCGCCTCCCCCACGCAGTTTGCCGGAGGGCGACCTCGGCCCCGGCGACGATGGCGCCTGCGAACCAGACGGGAAGCGGCAAGCCAATGAACGAGTCGTCCCAGAGCGCGCGGAAGCCGCCACGGGCTTCGATCGTGATTGGCGTTGCGTCGGAGAGGACCTCCGCGAGGGATCGGGCGGCGCAGAAGGTCGCGAGGGTCACGACGAACGGAGGAACGCGGAGGCGGCCGACGATCGCGCCGTGGCCTAGACCGATCGCGAGGGCGGCTCCGAGGACAAGGAGCCCGCACACCGCCGAGGGGACCGCGGAGGCCCCGCTCGTCCCGCCCGCCATCGCGAGCCCCGTCAGGACCGAGAGGAGGGCGAGGACGGAGCCGATCGAGAGGTCGATGCCCCCCGTCAGGACGACGAAGGCCTGCCCCACGGCCGGGATCGCGAGGATGGCGGCCTGACGCGAGAGGGGGACGAGGTTCCCGGTGGAGAGGAAGTTTGGCTCCCAAAGTCCCGTCCCGACGACGAGGAGGCAAAGGACGGCGAGGACGACCCCCTCCCGCCGAAGTCTCACGACGAGCGGATGCCGAGCTTCCGGAGTCTCTCGCGGTAGGCGGGGAGGCTCTCCCGCGTGATCACCTCGATCCCCGTGTCGAGGAGCCCCCCCGGGGCGATCTCGGCGAGAGCGGCCTCGCGTCCCTTCGTCCGGATCGCGTGGAAGAGCCGGACGGCCTGATACCCGAATTCGTAGGGCTTCTGCCCGATGCAGGCATCGATCGCCCCCTCCTCGATGAGGGTGAGCGTCTGGGGCTCGGCGTCGAAGCCGACGACCCGGACCTTCCCGACCAGGCCCGCCCCCTTGAGGGCGCGCCCCGCGGCCGGGGCGTTGTAGGACCAGATCGTGAAGAGCGCGGCGAGGTCGGGATGGGCGCGGAGGGCGGCCTCTACGTTGTTCTGCGCCTTCGCGGCCTCCGCCCCGTCGGGGTAGACCTCGACGAGGTCGACGCGGCTGCCGGCGATCCCGGTCCGAAAACCCTCGATCCGCTCCCGGGCGTTGGCGGCCGTGAGGTAGCCGACGAAGCCTGCGACCTTCCCCCCGGTTGGTCCGAGGAGCCGGACCATCTCGCGTCCGGCGGCTTCTCCCGCTCGGCGGTTGTCCGTCCCGATGTAGGCGGTGCGGCCCGAGCCGGGGGAGTCGCTGTCCATCGTCAGGACCTCGACTCCCTTTTCCTTGGCTCGGCGAAGGGGAGCGGCGAGGGCCTCGGGGTCGAGGGGCGAGACGACGAGGGCGTCGACGCCGCGCGCGAGGAGGGACTCGACGAGGTCGATCTGCTTCTCGACCGGCCCGTTCGGCGCCTCCCAGGTCGCCTCGATCCCGAACTCCGCGGAGGCCCGCTCGAGTCCTTTGAACGCGGGCTCCCAGAACGGGGAGGTCGCGTTGATGACGAACGCGAGGCGCGGCTTCCCCGCCTCCGCCTTCCGGCAAGCGGGGAGAGCCGCCGCGAGGAGGACGAGGAGGGCGACCGGCCGCATGCGGGGCGGATCGTAGCGGGATCGGGGTATCGCCCCGAACTGGCCGCGGCTCGGGATGGGGGGCATCCTTGGCGACCGCGTCGGACCGGACGGATGAGACAGGGCTTCCACGTCGCTCTCTCCCTCACCCTCGGGGCCGCGCTGGGGGCGGGATTCTTCGCCGCCCTGGTTCGGAGCACGCCTCCTCCTCCGCAGGACTCGGGGAATCACGAATCGCTGGCGAAGGCGATCGCAGAACTCTCGGCATCGGTACGGGCGCTCGAGGAGAAGGTCGGGGCGCTCCAGATCCCTGCCGCTCCTGCGCCGACCTCGCGCGCTGCTGCGGGGGGGTCTCCGGGTCCTTCGGAGGACCTGGGGAAGACATTGCGCGACCTGGTCGGAAAGCTCGACGTCCTCCAATCGGGGATGGCCGGCCGCATGTCGTCGCAGCCTCCCCTCGCCCTCCAGGCGGCGGGGTCGCCCGACCTCGCGGTCCTGGAGGAGGTGCGGGCGAGGCTCCACGTGGACCGGAATCGCGAGCACGCGATGTGGACGTTCCAGGAGGTGCTCGCCCGCTACGGCCGTCCGGACGAGGTCGGCACCTATGCGCACGGGGACTACCCGGCGATCCGTTGGACCTACGCCTTGCCCGGAAACCGCCTCCTGAAGTTCACCTTCTTCCACGGCTACGCGATGTATGTGAACGACGAGCGGCAACCGTTCTGATCCCACCGGAACGGCGAGCGGGGCCCTTGAAGGGTCGGAGCAGCGCGTCGAGGTCCTCGCGCACCCAGTCGACCGCCTTCCCCTCCCGGTGGAAGGCCCAGGTCCAGAGCGAACCGCTCAGGGTCACCTCGACGGCCCGGGCGAGGGTCGCGGTGTCGAGACGACCCACGTGGGTCGCGCGGACCTCCCCCGCGGCGACGGCGGCGTCGAGGAGGTCGCGGAGGGCCTCCCGCGAGGCGCGCGCCTGCGCGCGGGTGTGGCGGAAGAACTCGGGATCGGTGAGGTCGAGCTGGAGGTAGGAGAGGTGGTGGGCGACGGTCCCGGGGGACTCGAACATCTGGGCGAAGCAGTCGGCGTAGGCGCGCAGCGCCGCGAGGGGGGAAGAGTGGGCCGCGCGCAGGCCGGCGAAGTTCTCCCGGACGGCGTCGGCCCCGCGCGAGGCGACGGCGAGGAGGAGCCCCCGCTTCGAGCCGAAGCGCTGGACGAGGGTCGAGGGGGAGAGCCCCGCCTCCTGCCCGACTTCGGCGAGGGTGAGGGCGCCCGGGCCGACCCGGCCCATGGCGCGGCAGGCCGCGGCGAGGAGGTCCTCGTCGCTCACGGTCCGGGGGCGGGGGGACATGGGTTGACAAAGTAAACGAACGTCCATTTACTAACAACCCCCACCCCGGAGGCGCCCATGTCCCCCGCCAAGACCGCCGCGAAGAGGGCCGCCGCTCCCGTCCCGAGCGCCTCGAAGTCCGCCCGCCCCCTCGCCGGCGCCGTCGCCCTCGTCTCCGGCGCGACCCGCGGCGCCGGCCGCGGGATCGCCCGGATGCTCGGCGAGGCCGGCGCGACCGTGTACTGCAGCGGCCGGAGCAGCCGCACGAAGCCCAACACCTCCGGCCACCACTACGCCGGGCGCCCCGAGACGATCGAGGAGACGGCGGAGATGGTCGACGCCGCGGGAGGCAAGGGGATCGCGGTCCGCGTCGACCACACGGTCGAGGGGGAAGTGGCCGACCTCCTGCGCCGGATCCGGCGCGAGCAGGGGAGGCTCGACGTCCTCGCGAACATCCTCACCGGGCGACCCGTCGCCTCCTGGGGCCCCTTCTGGAAGCAGTCGCTCGAGGACGGCCGGGCGATGGTCGACGGGTGGGTGTGGCCCCACATCGTCACCTGCTGGCACGCCGTCCCCCTGATGGTCGAGCGCAAGTCGGGCCTGATCGTCGAGATCGTCGAGCAGGACGGGCTCGGCTACCACGGCCAGTTCTTCTTCGATCTCTTCGAGGTCTGCTTGAAGCGCCTCGCCTACGGCCTCGCCGAGGAGCTCGCTCCCCACGGAGTGACGGCGCTTGCGATCACTCCGGGCTTCATGCGCACGGAGGCGATCATGGAGGGCTTCAAGGCGACCGAGGCGAACTGGAAGGAGGTGGCGCAGACCAATCCCACGGCGCGCGGCTACGGGTTCGCCGCCTCGGAGACCCCCTGTTTCGTCGGGCGCGCGGTCGCCGCCCTCGCCGCCGACAAGAAGCGCGCGCGCTGGTCGGGAGGCGTCTACTCCTCCTGGGGGCTCGCGAAGGAGTACGGCTTCACCGACCTCGACGGCGCTCGCCCGGACCCGGCGACGTACTTCGAGAAGCACCTGTCGAAGAGCATGAAGATGAAGTCGCGGTCCGGACGCGTCTGGGAGGCGGTCCCCGCGACGGAGTGAGTCCGGGGACGGGGGCGCGGCGCTATCCTCTCGCGCCCGACTCCGGATCCCGCCCTTGCTCCGCGCGCTCCCCGCGCTCCTTCTCCTCGCTCCTCCCTCGCCCGCCCAGGTCGAAACGGCGCCGGCCGAGGAGCCCCCCGCGACCCTCCCGAAGTTCGTCGGGCCGCTCGAGCCGCCCGACCTCGACGGGCTCCTCGCGTATCCGGGCGACCGGTCGGGGACTTTCGGCCCGACGGGGAAGCGCCTCTTCACCGAGCGGCTGGCGCCCGCGCCGGGACTTCGCGGCGCGTTCTCCTACATCCACCGGACGCCGGAGCTGCGCGACCTCGTCGTCCTCTCGTTCCGGGATCCGGACGGGAAGCCGATCGAGCCGCAGGGCTTCGCTCCTGTCTGGCACCCGAGCCACGTGGAGGCGACCTTCGCCGTCGGCCCGCTCGAAGCGAGGGAAGCGAAGTGGATCGGGGGAGACGACTTCGCCGTCGTCTGGGTCCGCCTCCGCAATCCGACCGATCGGCCGGCGGCGATCCGCGTCGAGGCCTCGAGCGGTTTCGCGACGGAGGCCGACGCGAGCCGCGGTCCGTTTGTTCCGGTCGACCTCTCCGCGGCGGCCAACCTCCACCCGGCTCCCGGCCGCGACATCTTCACGGCAAACCGCAAACCCCCGGAGTGGATCTGGGTCGAGGCGGAGCGGCCGCAGGCATGCGTCGGATCGACGGGGCGCGACCTCAAGCGCGCCGCCTCCGGCGGGGAGGTGCTTGGGAGGGACTTCGGCGCAGGGGCCGACCACCGCGCCTCGCTCGCGTTCCGGACGCCGCTTCTCGGAAAGGCGAGGATCGCCCTCCGGTACGCGAGCCTGACGAGCACCCCTTCGCCCTGGGAGGTTCTCCTCGACGGCCGGCCGCTCGGAAGGGTCTCGTGTGAGGAGACCGGCGGCTGGGGGGACGAGCCGCGCGAGTTCCGCACGGCCACCGTCGACGCGGGGGACCTCGCCGCCGGCGACCACTCGCTCGAGCTGCGCTCGACCCGAGCCGGGAACAACGTCAACTTCGACGGCTTCTTCGTCCACGCCGGGGGAGCCACCCTCCCCTCGACGCCGGAGGGAGGGCGCTTCCTCTCGCCCCGGGCGTTCGAGGAGGTCCGGTACGCACCGGGGCGCCTCGAGGTCGGAGGAACGCCGTTCGACCTTCTCGAGTCCGTGGTCGGGCTCCACGGCGGGGCTCCGGGCGACCCCTGCAACGCGTGGCCCCGCGAGGTCACGATCCCGCTCCCCCCGGGCCCTCGAGCCCGGGTCCACATGCTCGGCGGGATCGGCTGGGTGCCTGCGGACGCGGACCCGGAAGACGGGGCCG
>CBRGOK010000263.1:0-5967 GCA_967798035.1 uncultured bacterium | reverse complement strand
CCCCGCCGCTGAACCGCCCCTTCTTCTCGTAGCAGAGGCCGAGGGTGAGGTAGGAGGGCTCCTCGAACTCGAGGGCGAAGTCGCTCTCCTTGCGGGTGTCGACCGGCGCGAGGGCGCGCGCCATGCGGACCGTCTCGAGCGCCTTCTCCCGGAGGTTGTGGGCCTTCTCCGTGTTGAGGGCGAGGATCTTCGTCGCCACCTCGGCCTCGGGGACGAGGAGGGCGCAGATCGTCTTCGCGGCGAGCTCCCGCATCGCCTGGAGGCGGTGGCCCCCGTTCGGGGTCCAGTAGGTCCCGTCGGCGTTCCGGGTCGCGACGATCGGGTCGAGGAAGCGGCCGACCTTCGAGACGACGGCGCCCAGGCGCCGGACGTGGGCGTCGGAGACGTCCCGCTGGTAGGGGGTCCGGTCGACCCGGTCGATCGGCAGGGCTGCGAAGAGGATCCAGCGGCCTCCGTAGGGATCCCGGTAGGAAGCGAGGACCGCGCCTCCCTCGGCCTCGACCTTCGCGGCGAGGTCGCGGATCTCGGAGGGAGGCTCCGCTCGGAGCCCCTTCGGCTCGAGCGCCGAGGGAGCGGGGACATTCTTGCGGCGACGCTTGACCCCCTTCTTCGCGGCGGGCATCGGCTCACCTCTTCTCGAAGAGCGCCCAGGTCCCCTGGGCGCGGGCCACGAGCTTCCCGTCCTCCCCCGTGCAGTCCGACTCGACGAAGGCGACGCCCCGGCCGCGCCGCACGATCCTCGCCTCCGCCGTGAGGAGGCCGCGCGCCGGGGAGAGGAACTGGAGGGAGAGCTGGACCGTCGCGCAGTTCTCGCCCGGACCGAGGGTCCGGACCATCGCCCTCCCCATCGCCCCGTCGAGGAGGAAGGCGGCGACTCCGCCGTGGGTCGCTCCGGTCTCGTTCGCGAATTCGGGACGGACGGCGAGGCGCAGGCGCACGCGGCCGTCGGGGAGGTCCTCGGGTGTAGCGCCGAGGAGGAGGTTGATCGGAGAGTTCTCCACGGGGTCGGCGGGAGGATAGCGGGGGAGGGCCGCCGGGCGCTGGCCGGGATCCCGGGAGAGGGGAACAATCCCGGGCATGCGGCTCCTGATGCTCCTCGCGCCGGCCATCCTCTCCGACCCGATCCCGGTCGTCCGGCTCTTCGTCGACGGGCCCGCCGCCCAGCCGACCGCCGCCTTCGCCCCGGACGGACGTCTCCACGTCGCCGCGGTGCGGGACCGCCGGGTCTGGGTCGTCGGCTCGACCGACCCCGTCGCGGAGGACCCGACGAAGCTCTCCTGGTCCGCCCCCGTCTCGATCGCCCCCGACCTCCCCGTCCCCGGGGCGATGCGACGGGGTCCGAGGATCGCGGCCGCGAAGGGGGCGATCGTCGTGACGTGCCCGACGGCCGGGCGCGGCGAGTCGGAGGGGAACCTCATTTCCTTCCGCTCGACCGACGGGGGGAAGACCTGGTCGGCGCCGGTCGCCGTGAACGACGTGCCCCGCTCCGCGGGCGAGGGGTTCCACGACCTCGCGGCGCTGCCGGACGGCGAGCTGTTCGTGGCCTGGCTCGACGGCCGGTCGAACCCCAGGGGCCAGGAGATCTGGGCGTCGCGATCGAACGACGGCGGGGAGACCTGGTCGAGGAACGTCCGCGCCTACGCCTCGCCCGAGAAGTCGGTCTGCGAGTGTTGCCCGATCACCGTGACGGCGGGAGCGGAGGGAGGGGTCGGGATCGTCTTCCGCAACTCGCTCGCTGGAGCGCGCGACCCCTACCTCCTCCTCTCGAGGAAGGAGGGGAGGTCGTTCGGCTCCCCCGTGAAGCTCGGGAAGGGGACCTGGAGGCTCGCGGCGTGCCCGATGTTGGAGGGTGCCCTCGCCTTCGCCGGCGATTCGGTCGTGTGTCTCGCGGGCCGGGAGGGGCGGCTGGACCTCGTTCGGCCGGGAGCGTGGGAAAAACCCCTCGGCGCCGGGCTCCGGCCGGCCATGGGGGCGGGGAAGGAGCGGCTGTTTTTCGCCTATCGCGAGGGGGAGTCGGGGCCGCTCCTCCTCGGCTCGGCCTCCCCCGGCGGGGACATGGAGCCTCTCCCCCTGGCCCCGCCGCCCGCGGGATTCTCGCGCGACTTCCCCGCCTTCGGCTGCGGCGCGGGGCGCGCCGCCCTCGTCTTCGAGGAGAGGGAGGGGAACGCCCCCTCGCGGGTGGGCCTCGCCCTCCTCGAGCCGCGGGGTGGCACGTAGAGTCGGGGCGGCCGCTTGACGCGCCGGGGCGGAATTCCTAATTTCGTGCCGCTCCGGTCCCAGCCTCCCCCGCGCCTGCGTCCTGCCCGAGCCCTGCCCGGCGGCGGTTCCGGGCGATTCGCCCAGGAGTTCCCTTCATGACCCGTCCGAAAGCGGCTCTCCTCACCGGTCCCGTCCTCCTCTCGCTCGCGAGTCTCCTCGCCGCGTCCGGGCCTTCCAGGTCGACCCCGGCGCCGGACGAGGGGGGGACGATCAGCGGGAAGGTCTCCTTCAACGGCGAGCCGCCGAAGATGCCCCCCATCAGCTTCGACGCCGATCCCGTCTGCTCCCAGATGCACCAGGGGCAGAAGGCGACGAAGGAGGAGGTCGTCGTGAACGGGAACGGGACGCTCAAGAACGTCCTCGTCTACGTGAAGTCCTCCTCGAAGGCGCTCGAGGGGAAGACCTTCCAGGTCCCCACGGAGGCGGTGCTCCTCGACCAGACGGGGTGCTCCTACAAGCCCCACATCTTCGGGGTGATGGCGGGCCAGCCGATCAAGATCCGGAGCAGCGACGACACCTCGCACAACATCAAGTGCGCCCCGAAGAAGAACACCGGCTTCAACATCAGCCAGGCGAAGAAGGGGATGGAGGAGGAGCGGAAGTTCGACAAGGAGGAGTGCGCGCCGCCGATCCGCCTCGAGTGCAACGTCCACCCCTGGATGGGAGGGTTCGTCGGGGTCTTCTCCCACCCCTTCTTCGCGGTGACCGGCGAGGACGGGACCTTCACGATCAAGGGGGTCCCGCCGGGCGAGGTCGAGATCGTCGCCTGGCACGAGTCGGTCCGGCTCGACGGGCAGAAGACGCAGACCGCCACGGTCGCCGCCGGGCAGGCGGCCAGCGTCGACTTCGCCTGCGCCCGGACGGCGATGGGCGATAAGATGGAGTGGGGGGGCGCGGGGGGCGGGTCGCGGCGGGGGACGACCCGGGCCGCGACGGGACTCCGATCACGACCAAGGGGAGGGATCATCCCCCGATGAAGAAACCGGGATGCCGGGCCCTCGCGGCGGCGCTCGCCGCGGGGGTCTTCCTTCCGGGCTGCACGGACATGGGCTGGCTCCCGCCCAACCTGAACGGGGCCTACGGCGACACGGTCGACGAGCTGTACTACAAGATCATGGTCGTCGTCGCCGTCGCCTTCTTCCTGACGGAGGGCCTCCTCCTCTACTCGATCGTGAAGTTCCGGGCGGCGTCCGGCCGCCGGGCGATCTACTCCCACGGGAGCAAGAAGACGGAGCTCCTCTGGTCGATCGTGCCGGGCTTCATCCTCATCTGGCTCGCCCTCGTCCAGAAGGACGCCTGGTTCCACATCAAGTCGGAGTTCCCGAAGGAGTCGGAGGCGGTCGCCGTCCAGGTGATGCCCGAGCAGTTCGCCTGGAACCTCCGCTATCCGGGCGCGGACGGGGCGTTCGGGACGGAGGACGACCTCATCGAGCTCAACAACCTCCACGTCCCCGTCGGGAAGAACGTCGTCACGCGGATGTCCTCGAAGGACGTGATCCACTCCTTCTTCATCCCCCTCCTGCGCGTCAAGCAGGACGTGCTGCCGGGGATGATGACGCGGGCGTGGTTCCGCGCGGACAAGATCGCGGTCTGGAACCTGAGGACGCACAAGGTCGAGTACCTGACCCCGTCCGAGTTCGACGCGCGGAAGGTCGGTTTTCCCCCGGCGGGCGAGCGGCCGGGATTCGGCCTGCGGTACGGCGTCCGGGACCCCGCGACGGGGGCGTTCACCCCCGCCGACCAGCCGGGAGGGAAGCGCCGGAACGGCCATCGGGACATCGACTACGCCCCGCCGAAGGTGGAGAGGGTCGCGATCGCCCACCAGGGCAAGTTCGAGGACCTCCCCTGGCAGGAGGCGGACTGCGTCCACCACGCCCTCGACCTCGCCTGCGCCGAGCTGTGCGGCGCCAACCACTACAAGATGCGCGGGATGGTCTGGGTCGAGCCGGAGTTCGTCTTCAAGCGCTGGGTCGAGGAGCGGGCGAAGTTCCTTGAGGAGTACGGGGAGTTCGCCGAGTCGCCCAAGTGGGCGAAGATCTGGGACGGGGTCCACGCCGAGTACAACGGGGCCTTCCGATGAGCGCGACCGAGCACGCCGAGCACATCCACGCCCCGCCGACGACGTTCTTCTACAAGTACGTCTGGTCGACCGACCACAAGGTCATCGCGAAGCAGTACCTCTTCACCGCCTTCTTCTTCCTCGCGCTCGGCGGGCTCCTCGCGATGGTCTTCCGCTGGCAGCTCGCCTATCCGGGCGAGCCCGTCCCCGTCGTCGGGAGCCTCTTCAAGAACACCTTCCTCTTCGCCTCCGACGGATCGGTCCGGCCCGAGGGATTCAACCAGGCCGTGACGATGCACGGGACGATCATGATCTTCTTCGTGATCATCCCGATCCTCGTCGGGGCGTTCGGGAACTTCCTCATCCCGCTCCACGTCGGGGCGCGCGACGTCGCCTTCCCGATCCTCAACGCCCTCTCCTACTGGCTCTTCCTCCCGGCCGGGCTGATCATCTTCGCCTCCTTCTTCGTCCACGAGGGCCCGGCGGCGGCCGGGTGGACCTCCTATCCGCCCCTCTCCGACCTCGGTCCCGCCGCGACGCCGGGCTCGGGCACGGGCCAGGTCCTCTGGCTCCTCGCGATCTTCTTCCTCGGCTTCTCCTCGATCCTCGGCGGGCTTAACTTCCTCACGACGATCATCAAGATGCGCGCGCCGGGGCTCACCTGGAGCCGGCTCCCGCTCGTCACCTGGGCGCAGTTCGTCACGGCGATCTTCCAGACGCTCGCGACGCCGGTCCTCGCCTCGGCGACGGTGATGCTCCTCTCGGACAAGCTCCTCGGGACGAGCCTCTTCCTCCCGAAGGGGATCCACCTGACCGGGGACGAGCCGGTCGCGGCGACGGGGGGCGGCCACCCGTTGCTCTGGCAGCACATCTTCTGGTTCTACTCCCACCCCGCCGTCTACATCCTGATCCTCCCGGGGATGGGGATCGCCTCCGACCTGATCGCGACCTTCGCCCGCAAGCCCATCTTCGGCTACACGGCGATGGTCGCCTCCCTCGTCGGGATCATGGGGCTCGGCTTCATCGTCTGGGGCCACCACATGTTCATGTCGGGGATGAGCCCGGCGATCGGGTTCGGCTTCATGGTCTCGACGATGCTGATCGCCCTCCCCTCGGGCGTGAAGGTCTTCAACTGGCTCGGGACGCTCTGGAACTCCTCGATCCGCTACACCGTCCCGATGCTCCACGCCCTCTCCTTCGTCTCGCTCTTCATCATCGGGGGTCTCTCGGGCCTCTACATGGCGGCGACCCCGGTCGACATCTTCATCCACGACACCTACTACATCGTCGCCCACTTCCACTACGTCGTCTTCGGCGGGACCCTCTTCGCCGTCTTCGGCGGCCTCACCTTCTGGTTCCCGAAGATGTTCGGCCGCGAGATGAACAAGAAGTGGGGCTTCCTCCACTGGCTCCTCACGTTCGTCGGGTTCAACTCCGCCTTCTTCCCGATGCACTTCCTCGGGGAGGCGGGGCACATGCGGCGGATCTCGACGCCGACGGAGTACGAGTTCCTCGGGTTCCTCCAGCCGATGAACGAGTGGATCTCCTGGAGCGCGTTCCTCCTCGGGGCGGCGCAGCTGATCTTCCTCGTCAACTTCCTCGGGAGCATGCGGAAGGGGCGGAAGTCCGAGGCGAACCCCTGGAAGTCG
>CBRGOK010000262.1:0-5976 GCA_967798035.1 uncultured bacterium | reverse complement strand
CCCCGCCTCGATCGGGGACTGCTCCCAGGCGACGAGCGTCTACGACCTCAACTCCTTCTCCCTCGTCTCCCTCGTGGCGGCGATGAACCGCGGGGAGGCGCCGGGCGCGCCGCCGGGGGGCTTCCGCGTCGGGGGAGCGGTCAATCCCAACAAGCGGAACCTCGCGATCGAGGTGCGGCGCCTCAAGAAGAAGGTGGAGCTGGGGGCGAACTTCGCCCAGTCGCAGGCGGTCTACGACGCCGACCTCGCCCGCGAGACCCACCGGCTCGCCCGGGAGAGCGGGATCTCGATCCCGATCTTCTACGGGATCATGCCCTTCGCGAACCTGCGGAATGCCGAGTTCATCGCGAACGAGATCCCGGGGATCACCGTCCCCCCCGCCCTGATCGAGCGGATGCGCGCCGCCCGCGACCCCGCCGAGGAAGGGCTCGCGATCGCGCGGGAGCTGATCGACCGCACGATCGAGTTCGCGGAGGGGTTCTACCTCCTCCCGCCGTTCAACCGCGCCCCCCTCGCCGTCGACCTGATCCGCCACGTCCGGGCGCGGGAGCGGGAGCTCCTCGCCGCGAAGCCGCGGTCCTGACGGGGGCCTACTGGAGGATCGGCAGCGCCCAGGCGCTCTTGACCGAGAGCGCGGCGGCGACCTTCCCCGCGACCTCGCGGAAGGCGGCGGCGACCGCCGAGTCGGGCTTCCCGATCGCGATCGGCACGCCCTCGTCCCCGCCGGCGCGGACCGCCGGCTCGAGGGGGATGCGGCCGAGGACCGGGATCCCGAACTTCTTCGACAGCCCCTCCGCCCCCCCCTCCCCGAAGATCTTCGTCTCGTGCCGGCAGTGGGGGCAGACGAAGGCCGCCATGTTCTCGACGACCCCGAGGACGTCGACGTGGACCTGCCGGAACATGGCGATCGCCTTGCGCACGTCGACGACGGAGACCTCCTGCGGCGTGGTGACGACGACGGCGCCCGCGAGGGGGACCAGCTGCGCGAGGGAGAGCTGCGCGTCGCCGGTCCCGGGAGGGAGGTCGACGACGAGGTAGTCGAGATCCCCCCACTCGACGTCCGAGAGGAACTGCTGGATCGCCTTGTGGAGCATCGGACCGCGCCAGACGATCGGCTGGTCCGGATCCATCAGATACCCGATCGACATCGAGACGAATCCGTGCTTCGCCACGGGCTGGAGTCGCCCGTCGCGGACCTGCGGCTTGTGGTCGGCGGGGATGCCGAGCATGGTCGGGACGTTCGGACCGTAGAGATCGCAGTCGAGGACGCCGACGCGCGCGCCGGTCCCGGCGAGGGCCGCCGTCAGGTTGACGGCGACCGTCGACTTGCCGACGCCCCCCTTCCCGCTGCTCACGGCGAGGATGTTCTTCACCCCGGGCGCCATCCCCCGCGGCGGTCCCCCGCCGACCGCCTTCACGTTCGAGGTCATCTCGACCGTCACCTGGCGCACGCCGGGGAGGGGGGCGACCGCCTTCTCGACCGACTCCGTGATCTCCTTCTTCAGCGGGCAGGCCGGGGTGGTGAGCTCGACGCCGACCTTGACGATCCCGTCGCAGACCGCGACCGACTTCACCATGTTCAGGGAGACGATGTCGCGGTGGAGCTCGGGCTCCATCACCTGGCGCAGGGCCTGGAGGACCGCCTCCTTCGTCGGTCCGCCCCCCGCGCCGTCCGCGGGCGGTCGGGGTTCGTCGTTCGGCTTGTTCCGCGAGAAGAGGCCCATGGCGAGGTCCTGTGGGGAGAGGCGAAGGGGCGTCGCGAGAGGACCACGCACCTATAGGGCGGGCTCGCGCGCCCGGCAAGGCGCGGCCCGGAGCCGCCCCTTTCTCCGCGGCCGGTCGACGGGCATGCTCGGCCGGCGCGAATGGGACTGCTCGATCGCCTTCTCGGACGAGCCGGAGAGAAGCGGGACGAGGGACCGCGGAACGCGGCCTTCCCTCCCCTCGATCCCGAGCGCGCGGCGGAGGTCGTCGCCCGCGGGGAGGTCGTCGTGCTCGACGTGCGGTTCGACGTCGAGTTCTCGCGACGGCGCATCCCCGGGGCGCGGCTCCTCCCCCTGCCGGAGCTCCCCGCGCGGGTGGGCGAGGTCGATCGCGACCGGGACCTCCTCGTCGTCTGCGGGAGGGGAGACCGCTCGATCGAGGCCTGCCGGATCCTCAAGGGGAAGGGATTCGAGAAGGTCCGCTGGCTCCGCGGCGGACTCGCCGCCTATCCCGGGCCCTTCGAGGAGGAGCGGGCGTGAGCGGGCCGCCCCCGCCCTCCGCCGTCGTCCTCCTCTCGGGAGGGATCGACTCGGCGACGGCTGCGGCGATCGCGAAGGCGGAGGGGCGCGCGCTCCTCGCGCTCACGCTGCGCTACGGCCAGCGTCACGCGGTCGAGGTCGAGGCGGCGCGGGCGATCGCGCGCTCGCTCCGGGTGCTCGAGCACCTCGTCCTCGAACTCCGGCTCGACGAGTTCGGGGGCTCGGCCCTCACGGGCGGGCCCTCCGTCCCGAAGGACCGCCCCCTCGACGAGATCGGGCGGGGGATCCCCCCGACCTACGTCCCGGCCCGCAACGCGATCTTCCTCTCCCTCGCCGCGGCGCTCGCCGAGAGCCGGGGGGCGGGGGAGATCTTCTTCGGCGCGAACGTCCTCGACTGGAGCGGGTACCCCGACTGCCGTCCGGAGTTCCTGGAGGCGATGGAGCGAGCGCTCTCGCTCGGGACCCGTGCGGGAACGGAGGGGTCGCCCGTCCGCCTCCGCGCCCCGCTCCTCCGGATGACCAAGGCGGAGATCGTCCGGAGGGGGACGGCGCTCGGCCTCGACTACGCGCTCACCCATTCCTGCTACGACCCCGACGCGACCGGGGCCGCCTGCGGGGGGTGCGACGCGTGCCTCCTGCGCCGGAAGGGGTTCGAGGAGGCCCGCCTCCCCGACCCGACGCGCTACCGGACGCGGTGACTGACGGGGGAGGGAACCTCGGGTATCCTGCCCTCCGGCCCGCGGGTTGCGGACCGGCCGGGAGTCCCCCATGAAGCATCCCCATCGCAATCCCCTCCTCGGAGGGCTGGCGCTCGCCGTGCTCGTCCTCGGGACGAGCTCGGTCGAGCGACTCGATCTGCGCCGGATGGTCGAGAAGACGGACGGCGCGATCGACGGCCGGATCGTCTCGACCTGGACCACCTGGAACCCCACCCCGTACTCCGAGGCGAAGATCTTCACCCACCTGCGGATCGTGGGAGAGGACCTCTACACCGGAAAGCGGGCGGACACGGTCGTCTCCTTCTGCGGGGGGGCCTACGAGGGGCAGGTCCAGTGGCACGCGGACATGCCCACGGCGGCCGACACCCGGGTCGGCACGCGGGTCCTCGCCTTCGCGAAGTGGCACCCGACGATGGGAGGGATCGGGATGCGGAGCCTCTACGCCTGCTTCGCGGGCCTCTTCCGCGTCGAGGAGGGACCTCGCGGCGAGGTCGTGATCGGCCGCGGCGAGGGGTTCGCGGTCGAGAAGAACGTCCCGATGGCCGAGGTCCGCGCCCAGGTCGCCCGCCACCGCGGGACGGCCGGGCCGCGCTAGGAGGAGCCATGCGCGCCCCCCGCCTCCTCTTCCCCGCCCTCGCGCTCGCCGCGGCGGCCCTCCTCGCCTGGCCCCGGACCGTCGAGGGATTCGCGACGCTCGGCTTCGCCATCAGCACGAACAACCGGGACGTGCGCGTCTTCAACGACTTCCCCCCGGCGGAGAACCTGAACCAGGTCCCCGACAACAATTTCCCGAGCGCGCTCGGCGCGCCCCTCGCCATCTGGAAGGGGGCGACGGAGTGGGCCTCGGTCCTCCACAACGGGACGGGCGGCGGGGATCCGACGCAGACGGGCCTCGACGGGCTCGGCTCGGGCCAGGCCAACTTCGACTTCGTCTACCTCGGGGAGACGCCCACGCCTCCGGCCCATTCGCCCGCGGGGGCGCCGACGAGCGAGAACGACAAGGTCGCCCACCGCCCTCCCGTCAACGTCATCGGCGCCGGCGTCCTGGCGATCACGATCAATCCCGACGTGAACGGCTGGCACATCGAGTTCATGCCCGACGTGCTCTGGTTCGACGGTCCGGGGAACATGCCCAACGGGGACCCGCGCTTCGACATCCAGGGGATCGCGACGCACGAGCTCGGCCACGCCCTCGGCATGGCCCACACGTCCGTGCTCCCCGCCACGATGTTCCCCGCGGCGAACCCGGGGCCGGCGAGCGTCACGCTCCGCTCGCTCGACGTCGACGACCAGCAGGGGATCCAGTCGATCGCCGCCTACGGCTTCATCTCCTCGAGCAAGCCGAGGATCCTCGCCTTCCAGGGGATCCTCGCCGCCCAGCAGCCCCTGACGGTCGTCGGGCAGAACTTCGGCACGGGCCCGAACCTCCTCCTGAACGAGATCTGGTTCCGGGACGACGCCGGGGACAACCTGCCGCGCAAGGTCACCGGGCTCACGTCCGCCTTCTCCGGGACGTCGCTCACCGTGATCGTTCCGTGCGACGTCGTGAACGGGGACGTCTTCGTCAAGGTCGGCGTGTCGACGACGACGACGGGGAACACCCTCTCGAACGGGATGCCCCTCGTCCTCCAGAGCGGCGGGAACGGCGCCCCGTGCATGCAGTGCGTCGGCCCGATCACGCCCAGCCCCGTCCCGATCCTCTCCGCGAACCCGACGGAGGTCTTCGTCACGGCGCCGGTCGGCACCCCGAACATGGCCTGCTTCCCGGTGCCGCAGCCGCAGTGCCCCGCGAGCGCGCAGTACTCCTCGGTCACGCTGGTCGACGTGGGGCCCTTCACCCTCGACTCGACGCAGTTCATCATCGACAACGACTCCCAGATCCGATTCCCGCTCCCCCTCTTCCCGACCCTCGGGAACTTCAACGTGACGCTGACGACCGCGGGAGGGACCTCCTGCCCGTCCCCGGTGCCCCTCACGGTGATCGCCGTCCCGGCCCCCGTCCTCGTGACGGGTCCCCCGGTCCAGAGCTCCGGGAGCACGTTCACGGCGACGCTCGCCTCCCCGCTCGGGACGAGCCAGGTCCTCGTCTTCAGCGGCTCGAACCTCCCCTCCGTCCTCCCGGGGATCGTCTCCCTCGGCCTCGGCAACGGCTTCACGGACGTGAGCTTCCTCCCGACGCCGCCGCCGAGCGCCGCCGGGGTCTCCCTGCTCCAGTTCCCGATCCCGCCGACCCCGGGCGGCGCGACCGTCTACTTCCAGATGGCGGCCATGAGCCAAGCGAACCCCTTCGCGGTCCTGCCGATCCCGGTCAGCAACGTCACCTCGGTGACGGTCCTGTGACGGAGGGGGGGGCCGCGAGGAAGGGCCCGACCCCCGCCTCCCCCGCGCCTCTCCCTTCGATCGACGAGAAGCTCGGCGCCTTCCGTCGTCTCCTCGAGGTCGTCGAGCGCCTGCGGTCGCCGTCGGGCTGCCCGTGGGACCGTAGCCAGACCGTCGAGTCGATGGCCCCCTTCGTCATCGAGGAGGCCTACGAGGTCGCCGACTCGATCGCCGCCGCGCGCCCCGAGGAGGTCTGCGAGGAGGTCGGCGACCTCCTGATGGTGCTCGTCTCCCTCGCCTGGATCGCGGAGGAGGGGGGACGGTTCACGCTCGCCGACAGCGCCGCGGGCGTCGCCGCGAAGCTCGTCCGCCGCCACCCCCACGTCTTCGGGGAGACGAAGGTCTCGGGCGTCGGCGAGGTGCTCCGCAACTGGGAGACGATCAAGGGGGAAGAGAAGAAGGAGGGGGAGGACCGCTCGGCGATCGCGGGGGTCCCGCGGGCGCTGCCGGCGCTGCTGCGCGCCTTCCGCGTCGTCGAGAAGGCCGCGCGCGCCGGCTTCGACTGGGAGAGCGTCGAGGACGCCGCGGCGAAGGTGGACGAGGAGCGGGAGGAGCTGCGCCTCGCCCTCGCCTCCGGAGACCGGGAAGGGATCGAGGCGGAGATGGGCGACCTCCTCCTCGCCGTCGCCGTCTGC
>CBRGOK010000261.1:0-5977 GCA_967798035.1 uncultured bacterium | reverse complement strand
CCTCGGCGGTCTCCCCCCGACCGGCGGCTTCTTCGCCAAGCTCTTCGTCTTCGAGTCGGCCGTGCGGGCGGGACTCGTCCCCCTCGCCGTCGCCGGCGTTCTCCTCTCCGTCGTCTCCCTCGCCGCCTACCTCCGCGTCGTGGCGGCGGCGGTGATCGCGGTCGATGCCCGGCCTGGCGAGTCACGGGCGGGCCCCGGGGCGGTCGCCTGGGTCTGCGCGGCGGCCGTGGTCGCCCTGGGCCTCTTTCCCGGGGCGGCCCTGGACCGTCTGACCGGACTCCTGTGACCCCTAATCCAGCGCCGCGGGGTCGATCGGCTCCTCGAACCGGATCGCGATCCCGACGGCGGTCGGATTGAGGCTCTCCGCCCGGACGAGGCGCCCGCGCACCTCGACGGGCTTCTTCTTTCCTTCGACCTCGACCGTCAGCTTGATCGGCCCGTCCGCGAAGAAGTAGAGCCCGTCGCGGCTGACGTTCGCCGAGGGTCCCGGCACGGGCCCCGTGTCGAAGAAGATCCGGACGTTCCTCCGGGTCGCGAAGCGGTCGGAGGCGCGCCGATCGGCCGTCTCGGCGGAGACGGGAGGCGTCTCCGTGGAGGGCCGCGGTTCGGGGGGAGTCGTTCGAGTCATGGTGTCGAGTCCCGGCCGAGGTTCATAGGGAGTCCGGCCCGTCTATCGGCCGTCCCCCTCCCCCGGGTGAAGGGGATCCCCCCCCGCTATCCTCCCGGCCCGTGCTCTCCGCCCTCTCCTACCTGCGGGGGCAGCCCCTGCGGGAGACGGCCGACCTCGAGGAGGTGGTCCGGCTCTTCCATGCGGAGGGAGGGGCGCTCTGGGTCGACCTCCTCGTCGCGGACGCGCCGGCGGCCCTCGCGCGCCTGAAGGCGAACCAGGCGGACGGCGGCGGCCCCCATCCCGAGCAGCTCCTGCGCGACCGGTTCGGCTTCCATCCCCTCGCCGTCGAGGACGCCCTGACGACGAACCACGCCCCGAAGATCGACGACTTCGAGACCTACCTCTTCGGGATCCTCCACACCCCCGTGGCCGAGGCGGGCCGCGTCCGCACGCGCACCCTCTCCTTCTTCCTCGGCCGGCGCACCCTCGTCACGGTCCACAAGACGCGACTCCCCGGCCTCGACCGCGCCCTCGCCCGGGCCCGCCGCGACCCCGCCCGGGTCCTCGGCCACGACGTCGACCTCGCCCTTCACGCCCTCGTCGACGAGCTCGTCGAGGACTTCAACCCGGTCGCCGACGAGCTCGGCCTCGCGATCGACGCGCTCGAGCCCCAGGCGCTGCGCGGCCGCGACGAGGCGGTCCTCCACCGCATCCTCGAGCTGAAGCGACGCGCGGCGACCTTCTTCCGCGTCCTGCGGCCCCAGCGCGACGTGATCGGCACCCTCGCGCGCGGGGAGTTCCCCCTCGTCTCGAAGAAGGCCCGCCTCTTCTTCCGGGACACCTACGACCACTGCGTTCGCCTGCACGACCTCCTCGAGAGCCACCGCGACGCGATCGCCTCGGCGCGCGACGCCTACCTCGCGAGCGTCAACAACCGGATGAACCGCACGATGCAGACGCTCGCGGGGGTCACGACCGTGCTGATGCCCCTCACGGTCATCACCGGGATCTACGGGATGAACTTCGAGCACATGCCGGAGCTGCACTCCCCCTACGGCTACCCGGCCGTGCTCGCCCTGATGGCGGTGATCTCGATCTCGCTCTTCCTCCTCTTCCGCAAGAAGCGGTGGCTCTGATCCCGGCCCGGCGCCCGACGAGTGACCCGGACGGCAGGAGAGTCCCCGTCCCCGGGGCTCCGCCGCCGCGCCGGATCGGACTCCTCCTCCGATCGACCCTGATCGCGTTCGGCGCGACCTCCCCCGCTTGCGTCGAGCCCGACGACCTCCAGGGGAGGGACCGGAGCACCTTCTTCCAGGGACTTCGGGCCGTCTGGGACCAGCGGAGCGAGGGGGTGGAATCGCCCTCCTCGCGCGAGGGTCCGCGGACGCCGGCGAGAGCTCGCGGGATCCTGGCGTTCGAGCTCGACGTCGCGCACGCGAAGGGGGACACGGACCAGGACCTCGATTTCGACGACGAGGTCGAGATCGGCGGCACGACCTTCACCGGGCCCGGAGACCTCGAAGCGGACTCCGACGTCTACTTCACCACCCTGTCGTTCCGCGGAGGGCGCCGCGGGCCGCAGGTCGCCATCGAGGGCCTCGGGGGGATCGCCTGGCACCGCGTCGACCTCGAGGTCCATTCCGGCGGAGTCCGGGAACGGGAAGTGTTCGACTCCGTCGGCCCGATGCTCGGCGCCCAGATCACCTACGAGCCCTTCGACCCGCTCGCGCTCCACGCCCGCGGCACCTCCGCCGTCAGCCTGGGCCAGGGGATCGCCACAGTCCTGACGGGCGAGCTCGGCCTCGCCCTCGCAGCCACGCGTCGGGTCCGGTTCTTCGGCGCCTGGCGCTGGTGGGGCTACGAGTTCGACCCGGACACGGGAGACAGCGACGTGCGGCTCAAGCTGTCGGGACCCGCGGTCGGGCTCGAGGTCCGATTCTGAGCACGACGAGTCGAGCGGTCCCTCCGCTCGCGGCCGCCGTCCGCAGGCGAATACGACCGTCGTCCCGACCCCGAGCGGTGGGGTGCCCAATACCTCCTCCAAGCGCCCGCGGGTCCTCATCGGTCGACGGCGACCGTCGTGACCTCATCGAGGCCGACCTCGATCTCCCTGCGGACGATCGAGCCGATCCCGGGATCCAGTTCGAGCGTGTACCGCCCGGGCGGAAGGATCTCATCCATCCGTCGTTCCACCCAGCCCTCCACCCTCTCCGGCCGAGAAAAGCTCGTCGAGTGTAGGCAGACCCGGCCGTCGAAGAAGGTCCGGAGCCCCTCGGAAAGGGGGCGGAATCCGAGGTGCTCGGGAGTCTTCCCCGCCACGTAGCGGACGATCAGCGAGCGGGGCCGACGGATCGGGAAGTCCACGTCCGGGTTACTGCCAGGCGAGACGCGGATCCGCAGGACGTTGCCGGCGAGGAGGAGGAAGCCCTCTCCCGGCTGCAGGTCCCCCAACTGAAGCCAACGGGTATCGGTTTCCGTTTCCTCTTCCCACGAGACGTTTCCCCATCTCCCCTCGCAATCGCGGTACTCCGGAGCCGTCGTAGGGGGGCGTGGGAGCCAGCCCTCCACCGGAACGAGGCGGACGCGGAGCCTTGCAGGCGGCTGGAGCGGCAGCTCCACGCGCGTCGTCGCGCCGGGCGCGATCTCGGCCTGTGCGACGACCATGGCAAACCCGCCCGCCGAGGCGCGAACCGTCAATGGCCCGGGGGCGAGGTCGGGCACGCGGAGAGGCTCGCCCCGCGGTTGACGGTACGTCCGTCCCGGGCCTCCGCCGCCACGGTCGCCGCCCCTCTCCACCAGGACCTTCGCGCCGGGGAGGTGATTCCCCGTCGCCCCGTCGAGGACCTTCACCTCGAGTTCACCCAATGTCGCGCGCAGGGCCTCCACATCGACCCGGAACTCGATCTCGGGATCCCCGTCGCCCCACGGCCTCTCCTCGACGACCCGGCCACGGAAGAACAGGGCGACGGTCCATCGCCCCCCGCGCGGAACGCCGAGCTCGAACGCCCCCTTGTCGTCGGGCAACGTTCCATCCACCACGAGGTCGGACCTTGCGGGGTCCGCCATGGCCGCGATTCTGGAGACGGTCTCGATGGGATCGATCGTTTCGGGATGGTCATCCTTGCCGGGGAACAGGAAGACGAGGTCCTCCAGCGGGAGCGGGGTTCCTGCCGGATCCACCACCCTGCCACGGAGACGGGCAAACTCACGATCGCTCCACAGCGGGAAGTACAGTCTCACGATGTAGGGTGGCGGAGGCACCTCCCGCACCTCGGTCGGGGTCGTCGGGAAGCCCGGCGCGCTCGCTCGGACCCGGACGGCCCCCCCGTGATCGAAGCTCGCCTCGAACCTCCCCTCGGCGTCGGTCCGAAACGTGACCGCGTCGGCGTCCCGGAACTCGCTCTCGATCCCTCCCTCGGGGCGAAACCAGCGGCGGGCGAAGCAGACCGAAACCTCCGCCCCGGAGATGGGCTCTTGGCGAGGGCCGACCACCCTCCCCGAGATGAAACCAAGATGGTTGGGCCTACCGGAGACCGGTCGGACGTCCTCCCTTCCCAGCGGGACGCGGCCATCGGGAAGAACCGAGGTCGGGTTCGGCACCCGCGGAGGCATCGAGGGAGGAGACTCGGGCGACGAAGGTCCGGGCCGCTCGACACCTCCGGGCGCCGAGTCAAGCGGCGCGGCCTTCCCGCTCTCGCGCGGGAGCGAGACCACCGTGGCGAGCACCCCGACGAGAATCCCCGCCGTGAAGTGGAGCGCTCCCCCCCTTCGGCGTGCTCCTGGGGATCCCCCTCCATCCGTACCGGGCAACCTCGGTGCGGAACCGCCGGGTCGAGCCGGACGCCCGCCCGACGACGTCCTGCCGCGCAACTCGTCCATCGAGATTTCGACCTAGGCCGGAACCGCCGCTCGCTATCTAGCCGCGGGGCCTGCCGAGGCTACCACATCATCCCGCGCGTTCGAGAAGGCCGTCGACCCTCGACGCCCCGTGCCGACGAACGATAATCCCCGGCATGCCCGCGACCCATCGAGCTCCTCGCCGGAAGGCTCGCCGCCCCCGCGACCCCGATGCCGTCGTCTGCGCCCAGATCGCGCGAAATGCCGGGAAGTATGTCGCGGTGAATCGCGAGTGGACGCGGGTCGTCGCCGTGGGAACGACCTTGCTGGAAGCCCACCGGAATGCGATCGAGGCCGGATTCCCGGACGCTCCGGTCTTCCGGGCCCGCCGCGACTACAGCGGCATCTTCTACTAGGTGCCGAGGCTCCGCTTCCGGTTCCGCTCCCTCCCGGGTCGCCGGGAACGGCTGCTCCGTCCGCTCCTCCCGCTCGAGGTCCGGGTTCCAGGGGCTCTCTTTTCTTTCCCCCTGATCGGCCTGGTCGACACGGGTGCGCCCTTCACCCTGCTCCCCCTCGATACCGCCAAGCACTTCGGACTGCGGCTCGGACGCGCTCGCCGTGTCGGGATCGCCGTCGCCGGCTGGCGCGGGAGGACCCTTCTCGCCCGCGGCCTGTTCCTTCGGCTGACGGGTCCGGATCTCGAGCGTGGCGGCGAGGAGGGAACCGTCGAGGTTCCCACAACGGCCCTGCTTGCGCCCGGATCCATCCTCCCCGACTTCGCGATCCTCGGTCAGAGAGGGTTCCTCGACGAGGTGGAGGAGGCGTGCATCCGGGAGAAGGAGCGATGGATCGAGATCCGGGTCGGCTCCCGAGCTTCAGGGGAAAGGCCGCCTTCCGTCGAAGGACCGCAAGGGGTGCGCGAGAGAGCGGCGGTGTACCGGCGCACCGGTCGCGTCGCGACTAGGTCAGGGCCAGCCAGACGACCGCGATCGCGGTCGAGACGAGCGTCGTCGGCACCCCGACCCGCAGGAACTCGACGAACCGCAGCGGCGCGCGGTCGCGCGAAATCTCGGCGACGATGACGTTCGCGACGGAGCCGAGGAGCGTCAGGTTCCCGGCGAGGGTGCTCGCCGAGGCGAGGGCGAGCCACATCGTGTTCGAGTCGGGGAGCGACGGGATCCAGTTCCGCGCGACGAGGACGAAGGGGACGTTCGAGACGACCTGCGAGCCGGCGACCGTGAAGGCGGAGAACGCGGCGAGACCCTTCGTCCCCCCGTCGGAGAAGAGCGGCCCGATCGCCGCGTAGAGTCGTTCGACGACGCCGGATCGGACGAGCCCCCCGACGAGGACGAAGAGGGAGGCGAAGAAGAGGAGGAGGCCGCCGTCGACCTCCGCGAGGGTCCTGCGCGGCGGGACGCGCGAGAAGGCGAAGAGGAGGACCGCCCCGCCGATGGAGACGAGCGCGAGGTGTCCGCCCGCGAGGTAGCCGGCCAGGGTCCCGGCGACGACGAGGAGGGAGATCCGCAGGAG
>CBRGOK010000260.1:0-5982 GCA_967798035.1 uncultured bacterium | reverse complement strand
TGCGCCTTCCGCGCGGCTGGCGCGAGGTCGGCTCGCCCCGGATGGACGCCGTGATCGTCGTCCGGAAGGACCGCCCCTCCTGCACGCTCCTGCGGGACCTCCGCCGCGGGGACCCGGTCGTCTGCGGGGTCGAGGGGATCGAGACCCTCCCGCCGTTCCAGGCGCGCGACGCGAAGGCCTTCGCCTTCATGAAGTCGGAGGCCTCCTCCGAGCGCGCCCTCGAGGTGAAGGTCCGCGCCGTCGCCCGCGCGATGCGCGCGACCCGCGCCGGCGGGGGCCGCATCGTCGCCGTCCCGGGCCCCGTCGTCGTCCACACGGGGGGGGCGCCCCACCTCGCGGCCCTGATCCGTCGCGGCTGGGTCGACGCCCTCCTCACCGGAAACGCCCTCGCCGTCCACGACGCCGAGCAGGCGATCTTCGGCACCTCGCTCGGGGTCGACCTCCGCACGGGCCTCCCCGCGCGAGAGGGGCACATGAACCACCTTCGCGCGATCAACGAGGTCCGCCGCGCGGGCTCCCTCGCCCGGGCGGTCGCCGGCGGGCGGCTCCGCTCCGGCATCTTCCACGCGTGCGTTCGCGCGCGCGTCCCCTACGTGCTCGCCGGCTCGATCCGCGACGACGGCCCGATCCCCGACACCGAGATGGATCTCCTCCGCGCCCAGTCGCGCTACGCCGAGACGCTCCGGGGCGCGGGCCTCGTCCTCGTCCTCGGCTCGATGCTCCACGGCATCGGCGTCGGGAACATGCTCCCCTCGGGCGTCCCGCTCGTCTGCGTCGACATCCACCCCGCCGTCGTCACGAAGCTCGCCGACCGCGGCTCGGGCCAAGCGATCGGGATCGTCACCGACGTCGGCGCCTTCCTCCACCGACTCGCGCGGGGGCTGCGGGGTCGCCCGCGGCGGGCCTAGGAGCCGAGGGCGAGAGCGGTCGACGAGGAAGCGCGATTCACGGCGTGTTCAGCTCGTCGTCCTTCCAGTACTTCGTGCCCGCGACCATCGCCTGGAGGGAGATCCCGCTCTTCGTGAAGACGTAGACCTCGAGGGGGCCGCCCACGGACTCCCCGGCCTTCCCGCCGGCTCCGACGGCGCCTCCGCCCCCCGCGGCCGCTCCCGATGCGCCGACCGAGGTCTGCCCCCCGGCCGACCCGCCGGTGTCGCCCGTGGTCGCCGCCGCCTCGGCGCTCCCGCCGAAGTCCCACCCCTTGTCGACGAAGGAATCGAGCATCCCCTTGTCCTTGAACACGAAGACGGCGCGGAAGTCCTTGACGCCCATCCCCATCCCGACGCCGACCTGCCCCATCCGCATGTAGGTCTCTTTTCCCGTCTTGTTGTCGACGACGACGCCGTAGCCGTGGCCGGACCCGACGAGGAGGATCTTGACGGAGATGTCGCTGAAGACGCCGTACCCGGCGGCCTTCTCGAGGCGGGCGCGGACCTCCGGCTTCGCGCGGTAGAGATCCGCGAGCGCCTCGTCCCGCATTTCCCGGACGTAGGCGCGCTTGTCCTGGGTCGTCTCTCCCTTCGGGGTGGCGCAACCGGCGAGGGGGAGGATCAGGAAGAGCGGGCCCAGGCGAGGGCTTCCGCCGGTCCGTCGATTCCGAGAGGTCCTGTTCATGGGTCGTTCTCCTCCGAGTGCGGGGCGGGGGGTCCTGCCCTCCTCAGTTCTTGCCGCCGGAGCCGGACGTCAACTTCTCCATCACCTGGTCGATGCTAAAGGAGGCGGGCTTCTGGCGGGGGGGGAAATCCTTGAAGCTCTGGAGCCACTTCCCGACGTAGGCCTGGGCGGGGACGAGGAGGAAGACCCGATCCATCCGCCACCTCTCGTAGTCCATCCCCTCGTGGTCGGCCCGCTCGAAGGGGTCGCTCCGCAGGTTGAACAACTTCGGCAGGCGCAGGGGGACGAAGGGCTCCTCCCACACGTCGAAACCGTGCGCTCGCTGTTCCGCGAAGACCGCCTTCCAGTTGCCGTAGCGGAGGGCCACGAGATCGCCGCCGTCGCTCCAGTAGAGGAACTCCTTGCGCGGCGCCTCCTTGACCTCCCCCTTGAGGAAGGGGCCCAGGTCGTAGCCGTCGAGATGGACCTTGAAGGTCTTGCCGCCCGCCGCGTGCCCCTTCAGGAGCTTCTCCTTGACGTTCGGGTCGCCCGCGGCCGCGAGGAGGGTGGGGAGCACGTCCTCGTGGGCGAAGATCTCGTTGTGGACGGTCCCGGGCTTGATCACGCCGGGCCAGCGGATCGCGCAGGGCACGCGGTATCCTCCCTCCCAGTTCGTGTTCTTCTCGCCGCGGAAGGGGGTCGTCCCGCCGTCGGGCCAGGACATCATCTCGGCGCCGTTGTCGGTCGAGTACATCACGATCGTGTCGTTCGCGATCCCGAGGTCGTCGAGCTTCTGGAGCATCCGCCCGATGTGCCCGTCGTGCTCGGCCATCCCGTCCGGGTAGATGCCGAGGCCGGTCCTCCCCTCCGATTCCTTCTTGAGATGCGTCCAGATGTGCATCCGGGTCGTGTTGTACCAGACGAAGAAGGGCTTCCCCCCCTTGTGGGTGCGGTCGATGAAGTCGAGCGCCGCGGCCGTCACCTCCTCGTCGATCGTCTCCATCCGCTTCTTGGTCAGCGGGCCGGTGTCCTCGATCCGCCCATCGGCGAAGGAGTGGATGACCCCCCGCGGTCCGAACCGCTTCTTGAACTCCGGGTCCTTCGGATAGTCGGGGTTCTCCGGCTCCTCCTCGGCGTTGAGGTGGTAGAGGTTCCCGAGGAACTCGTCGAAGCCGTGCGCGGTCGGGAGGAATTCGTCGCGGTCGCCGAGGTGGTTCTTGCCGAACTGGCCCGTCGCGTAGCCCATCGGCTTCAGGAGCTCGGCGATCGTCGGGTCCTCCGCTCGCAGCCCGAGGTCAGATCCCGGGAGGCCGACCTTCGTCAGCCCCGTCCGGATCGGAGACTGGCCCGTGAGGAAGGCGGCGCGCCCGGCCGTGCAACTCTGCTGGCCGTACCAGTCGGTGAAGAGAGCCCCCTCCCGGGCGATCCGGTCGATGTTGGGCGTCCGGTAGCCCATCACCCCCTGGTTGTAGGCGCTCGCGTTGTACCAGCCGATGTCGTCGCCCCAGAGGATCAGGATGTTCGGGCGCTTGGCCCCCCCGGGACCGGGCTGTTGGGCGGTCCCGGCGGTCGTGCAGGAGAGGAGCAGCGCGGCGAGCCACGAAGTCGGTCGCTGGGTCATCGGGAACCTTCGTGCGGGCCGCGCGTCCCGGAAGAACGGGCGCGCGGACGTCTCGGGAGCGGGGGAAGCCGGGGGGTGGCTGGTCGCCTACCGCCGGCCGCCGATCCCCCACCCCGTGTCCTCGTTCGCGGCGATCTCGATCCGCGCGCGCATCGCGAGCGCCTGCGAGTTCTCGGGATCGTCGGCGAGCACGCTGTTCACGCTCTTCGTCGCCTGGTTGAACTGTCCGCGCGTGACCTGGAGGCTCGCCTGGGCGAGGAGGCTGCTCGTCCGGTACTGCCCCGCCTCCGCGACGAGGCTCTGCACCTCGTCGGCGAGCGCCGGATCGTTTGGGTTCCGGCTCATCTGCGCCCGGCCCTCCTTCTGGACGGAGTCGAAGGAGCGGATTGCCTGATCGAACTCGTTGATCGCCTGGGAGCCCTTGTCCGAGATCATGAGCGCGCGGCGGTGGGACTCCTTCCCCTTCTCGAGCCGCTTCCGGAGGGGCTCGAGGGTCTGGTCGCGCTTCGCCGAGTTCGCCTCGTTGGCCTGGGCCTGCTTCGCGCTCGCCTTCGCCGACTTCTGCGCCTCGACCTCCCGCTCGACGAGGTCGACGAGCTCCTGCTTCTGCGAGTCCGAGAGCCGGCTCGGCCGGCGGGAGAGGATCTGGGAGAGGAAGAAGCGCGCGTCCTGGATCCGGCCCTCCTTCACCATCTGGCGGAAGAGCCCGTCCAGGATCCGGACCGCACGCTCGACGAGGCGCCGCTCGAGGTCGGGCTCGATCCCCTGGTCGTCGGCGAGCTCGCGCGCCCTCGTCAGCGTCCGCTTGGCGGCGTCGACGAGGCCGTTCTCGATGGCGAACTCGGCGAGCTTGACGTGCGCCGCGATGTCCTTCGGCGGCACGGCGGTCCGCATGATGTTGAAGGCGGAGTGCGGGACGAAGTCCGCGATGGGCCGGGTCACCTCGACCGTGCCCGTCTCGACGTGGACCTTGAGGTTGACGCGGTCCCCGTCGACGGAGAGCACCTCCGCGAGCAGCTCCTTCCCGTCCTTCAGGGCATAGGTCCTCGGAGGGGCCGCGCCGGGGAGGGCGAGGAGCGCACAGGCGATCAGGGAGAGGATCATGGGTTCTCCGGAGCGGAAGGGCCTCAGCGCGCCGTGGTGGACGCGGACTCGCAGGTGCACCGCGCGTTCTTGCACTCCTCCCCTCCGGCGCGGCAGGGACCGGTGCAGCCGAGGACGTCGGTCTCCGGCTTGCCGCACTCGCACGCCCTCAGGTACTCCTTGCGCGCGTGACGCTCGGAGCAGGAGGGAAGGCAGGCGATCGCCACCGCTCCGAGGAGGATCCAGCCGAGAGAAGAGTGGAGGACGCGGGTCATCAAAGGCTCCTGGTCGTCCGCCGCACGAGGCGACGCGGGGGCGAAGGGGCGGAGGATACCTTCGGGCGTTTCCAGGATCGAGCCCTCCGGACGACGACGGCGCCTCCCCCGGGGAAGGGCGTTCCCGTCGGGCGGATCGCTTGACGCGACCCCCCCCCGATTCCTACGGTCCGGGGCGCATCCGCATCGGATCTCTTCCACCGCCCCTCCTCGGAGGAAGCCCGGCCTGCCGGGCGGGAATCCCGGGCGGCGCATCCGGGAGTTCCTCATCCCTCGGAACCGCGTCACGCTCGACGGCCCCGTCGCCCTCTTTTGGGCGGCGGCATCGGTCCTCGGGAATGGGGGTCCCCGGCCCGGATGCGCCCGGGGGTGGACGTCCCGGGTCGCATGAAGTCGCTCCTCCGGCCCTCCCTCGACTGGTTCTTCGTCTTCGTCCCCCTCGCGGTCGCGCTCGAGCACGCCTCCGTCCCCGCTCCGGCGCTCTTCTTCTGCGCGGCGCTCGCGATCGTGCCGATCGCGCGGCTCATCGTCCACTCGACGGAGCAGATCTCCCGGCGGACGGGGGATGCCGTCGGGGGTCTCCTCAACGCCACGTTCGGCAACGCGCCGGAGCTGATCATCTCGCTCGTCGCGCTGAGGGCCGGGCTCTTCGACATGGTGCGGGCCTCGCTCATCGGCGCCATCCTCGCGAACCTCCTCCTGGCGCTCGGGGTCTCGTTCCTCCTCGGAGGCCTGCGGTACCACGACCAGAGCTACAACCCGGTCGCCTCGCGCACCTACGCCACGATGATGCTGATCGCGGCCATGAGCTTGGCGGTGCCGAGCGCCTTCAGCCGGTTCTTCGCGCCGTCGAGCACGATCCGGGAGGAGAAGCTCCTCAACCTCGGGGTCGCCGTCGTGCTCCTCGCGGCCTACGGCCTCTACCTCCTCTACGCCCTCAAGACGCACCCGAAGTCGTTCGCCAGCGTCGAGGAGGGAGGCGGGGGGCACGCCGAGGGGAAGACGTGGAGCGTCGGCCGGGCCGTGGGGAGCCTGGTGGTCGCCTCGGTGCTGGCGGCCTGGATGAGCGAGATCCTCGTCGGCGCCGCGGAGGGGACGGGGAAGGCGATGGGGATGTCCCAGACCTTCATCGGCCTCGTCCTCGTCGCGATCGTCGGCGGGGCGGCGGAGAGCGGCTCCGCCATCGCGATGGCGCGGAAAAACAAGGTGGACCTGTCGGTCGGCATCGCGCTCGGGAGCTCGATCCAGATCGCGCTCTTCGTGGCGCCCGTGCTCGTCCTGGCGAGCTACGTCCTCGCCCCGCAGCCGCTCGAGCTCTCCTTCAACCGCGCCGAGACCGGGTCGCTCTTCCTCGGGGTCCTGCTCGGCACCGTGGTCTGCGGCGACGGCCAGGCGAACTGGTACAAGGGG
>CBRGOK010000259.1:0-6009 GCA_967798035.1 uncultured bacterium | reverse complement strand
CCGCGTACCGTCGGCCCGGACGTAGTCCCCGATCCAGTGCGGCCCCTCCTCGAAAAACCTCGCCGTCTCGAGGGCGGCGCGGGCGAGGTTGCGCGTCATCCGAACGACGATGGCCCGCTTCTCGGCCGCGGCGATCGAGTCCCCGAAGGCGAGGTCGAGGTGCCGGAGGGCGGGAGCGACGATGCGGCGGCGGCCGCCGACCCGCAGGAGGCCGGCGAGCGCGCGCGCGGCGAGCGCGGCGGGGGACCTCCGGGCGAGGAACATCCCCGCCCGCGCCGCGCCGTACTCGAGGAGGTGTTTCCCTCCGCGAACCGCGCGGGCCATCCCCCCGCTCACCCCGTCCCCGTCGCCGCCCAGCGCCGGCGGCGCGCATACCTGCGCCCGGCCGTCCCTCCCCCGCACGCCTTCCGGTCGGGGACCGGACGGCCGAGGGCCTCGCGCGCGGCGAAGTAGCGGGCGAGGAACCGCAGCCTCTGCCAGTTGCTCACGGGTCCGCCCCGCTCGAACGAGGCCGAGAGCCGCGAGAGGTCGTCTGCGGCCTTCGAGGGGCGGCGGAGCCGCCCCACCCCGTCGAGGTCGACGAGGACCGGCAGCCCATCGGACCGGACGACGAGGTTCTCCGCCTTGAGGTCGCGCAGGCGGATGCGTCCGGCGTGGGCGGCGGCGAGGAGGCGCGGGAGCCTCTCGACCGTGGAGCGGGGGACCCGTCCGCTGCGGACCGCCTCCGCGAGGGTCCCGGCGCCTTCGACCCAGACGACGCCGAGGCACTCCTCGCTCCCGTTCCGGACGGCGAAGAGAGGGGCGGCCGCCGGGATCCCGACCTCGTCGAGGAGGACCCCCGCCGCGCGGAAGGCCCGGAGCGCGCGGCTACCCCGGAGCCATCGCAGCGGCGCGGGAAGAAGGCGATAGCGGGTGAGCGCGAGCGGCGGCTTCCCCTCGAGCCGGTGGACGGACTTGCGCGACGTCTCCTTCACGACGACGCTGCCTCCCGACGGACCCAGGGCCCGCCGGATCTCCACCTCCCGGATCGCGGGGTCGCGGATCCCGCGCCACGAGCCCGACTCGAAGGGGACGGAGGCCTCCTCTCTCTTGGTCATCGCGCGGAGGCGGGGATTGTAGCCGCCGGGTCTCCGGCATGTCCCGCCGGCGCGAAGGGGTCCTCCACGTATGGCGTCGACCAGGGCCCGGAGATCCGTATCGCGCGCCGCCAACGCGCGGCCGGATCGAAGAACAGGCTCCCGACCTCGCCGCAGGAGAAGCCGAACGAGACGGCGAAGGGGGAGATGCCGCGGTCGTTCCCGAGGGGGCCGCTGTAGCGGTCGCCGTCGTAGGCGCGAGGGAGTTTCTCGAGACGGACGCGCCCGTCCTCGTAGGGGCACGACCAGTCGAAGAGGGCGCCGTTCCCGACGAGCGTCCCGTCCCGGAGTCCGGGCCAGAGTTTCGCGACCGTCGACTCGAGGCGGTACGGGACGGTCCCCGAGGAGAAGGAGTCGGGCTCGCGGGCCTCCTCCCCCTCGCGGGCCGGGCGGAGGAGGAGGCCGGAGTTCTTCCGGAATCGGGGAGCACCGTCGGGGGCCACCGAGCCGCGCGCGCTGCGATCCTCGCTCCCGTAGATCCCGTGACCCTGCGACTCGACGAAGACCGCGACGTGAGTTCCGGCCGGCGCCGGCCGCCCCTCCCCGTCGAGGAGGAGGAAACCTCCGCGGATCCGCTCCTCCCCCTCGCCGAATCGCGCGCGGTCGTTCGCGTAGGCGCGGCCGCGATAGTGGGCCTGCGCGTAGAGGAGGACGGGGAGGCCGCTCGCCTTCTCGACGACGACCTGGAGGTTCTCCCCGTCGTTCTCGTGGGTGTCCTGGAGGCCGAGGGGGATGGGAGCCCAGTCGCGCGCGTGGAAGAGATGGTAGGTGAGGAAGAGGTGCGTCTCCGTCTCGAGGAGGGCGTAGTAGACGGTCGGGACGAGGCAGAACCGATCGAAGGCCTCCCAGTTGTTGCGGCCGACGAGATCCCCGTCGAAGTCGAAGTTCGAAGGGAGGTCCTCGCGGCCGCGGCGGGGATGGGTCTCCTGGAGGACGATCGGGGCGTAGCGGCGGGCGACCTCGAGGTGGCGGTCGACGGTGGGCGGCGGGGAGGCCTCGGCCCGGGGGCCCGGCGGCGGCGGGGAAGTCGCGCAGCAGGAGACGACGAGCCCGGCGTGGAAGAGGAGCGCCGCGGCGAGGGCGATCGCGCCGGCGCGCAGGAGGCGGGTCCCATGGAGGTACAAGCGAAGGATGGGCCTTCCGACGGCCCTCCCAACGTACCGTGGATCCGAGAAAGCTGGACGAGTCGGAGGGTGGCAGACGTCGCCGCGGTCGGAGTCTCGAGCGAAGGAGGATCTTCAGGCCGGAGCCAGCGCTCCGCCGATCGCCAGGAGCCGATCCTTTCGGGCGCTGCCGGGCAACTACCAGCCGAACAGGCATGAACAGGCCTTTCCGCGTTGCCTGACACAACTCCCTGCGGGACACTGGTTTCTCCGCACCCACGAAGCTGAAAAGCAGCCCGCCGCACTTGCGGACTGGCCCGTTCCAGAAGCGGCTTGACAATCAGGCCACGGTTTCTACTCTCCACCGCCGCGTTCCAGGTTCCGAGATTCATGGGATCTAGCCCGCAGGGTGCGCCTGTTCCCCGCTGCACGCGGAGGTGGAACATGTCGCGTACGATTGTTGCAGCTCTAGTGGGTCTCGGGGGAGTGGCGATCTGCCTCCTGTTCGCCACTGGTTCATCTTCGCGCAACTCTACTGCTCCCAGGCCGGTCGCCGTCTCGGTGCCCGCGGCCACCCCGCAGGAAATGGATCCAGAAGCCCGAGAGTCTACGGCGTTCCCTTTGGTTGCCGCATCGTTGCTCCGAGACGAGGTCGTCAGAGTAAGGCTTGAGGCGCCGGGGCGATCCGCTCAAGCAACGGCAGAACAGCCTGCTGAGCCTGGAAGCGACGGAGAAGCATCGAGAGAGGAGCACCTTCGGTCAAAGGCCGCTTCCAGCATCACCATGCTCTTTGTGGGCGGACCACTATCGGCTAGCTCCCTCGACCTCCTGGCCAAGGACGAGTACCTGAATCCCCGAGCTCATCCGCTCGACGATACTCTCAGGCAAGCCATTCTCGACAAGCTGGAGCCTCTAGCCAAAGCGTTCGGCGAGGCGCGGCGATCATTCTATGATGCCGAGACAGCGGTTCTTGCACAACTCGAGCTGGAACGGCGGTTCGAAAAGACTGGACTACCGCTTGCCAATCCTACCAGCCAGACTCCGGTTTCGAGCATGAAAGAAGTGCGGAGGGAATGGGCTTCGGACTTGAGCAGTGTGAAGACCATGGTTACTGATTCGAGCGGAGAGCGAACCTTCGTCATCACCCGGGAGGAGTTTCCAGAGGTTTTGGGCTCCATGGACATCGTCCGCAGCACCCCTACGTTGGCCGCCGAAGCTGTGCGTGCGCTCTTCGCCAGGTAGGTCTCGCTTTTGACTGGAGTGTATGACATGAACTTGAGAAAGAGCGACGTCTTCCGTGTGTTGACAGTTACGTTGCTGACATGGTTCTGCGTGCCGTCAGGGACTGAGGCGAGTTACATCAATGTCGTCGGTCAGTGCACGCAGACTGCTGTTATTGAAGCGGGTTGCCCGCCCGAGGAACTCGCCTTGGTCCTTGTTTACGAGCAGTGTGGTTCCGGGCCTGAGGAGTTCCTGGCGGGAGCCAGCGGCACGCCGATCGCGAGACTTGCGGTCAGGAATAAGTCGGGCTGCTGCTACAAGATCGAGCTTTTCTGCAACGGCACGCTGACGCAGACCACGTTCTACTGTTGCTGACCTCCAACTCAGTACGTTTTGGGGCCAGCGCTTCAGGCGCGCTCTCGCGACCTCGCTCGGAGAGTCGCAGCCGCTCCACCGCCGCGTCCAGTCTTGGGGAGGTGAGGTGGACGTAGTCTCCCCAAAGGTCAGACCGCCTCTCCTGATCGCCGGGTGCGGCGGACTTCCAGCTCGACCTGGGGGGACCGGAGGTGCGCGTAGATTATGGTGTTCTAGACGTTCCGGTGGCCGAGGCATTTCCGGAGGGCCATGACGCCGGTCTGGCCAGCCGTGAGGTGCACCGCGATGGAGCGCTAGAGGACGTGGAAGTGCCGATGATCCAAGGGAAGCCTCGCGTTCGTACTGTGGCGCCTGATGAGGTGATCGAGGGCGTACCTTGGGATTGGACGCCGCTTCGTTGAGAGGAGGGGGGTACCGGGGGGCCTTTCGGGTCCAGCGGTGGGAACGGAGCGTGCGCGCCCTGTAGGGCTTGGGCCGGTAGTCGATGCCAGCCGAGGCCTTCCGTGGAAGGATCCGGAGGATGATCGCGAGGGCGTCCGGGGAGGGGACGGGCTGGGGCCGTTCCATTTCTCTCTGGGGCGGCGTTCGGTTTGAATAGTCCTCCACGTGCGAAGGGCCCCGCTCATTGTCACCCTGCTCGCGGCGGCCTGCGCGAGGCGCCCCTCGACCCCGCCGAACGTCGTCGTCTTCACCCTCGACACGACGCGCGCGGACCGGCTCGGGTGCTATGGCGCCAAGGATGCGGAGACGCCGACCCTCGACCGGATCGCGCGGGAGGGCGTGCGCTTCGCCTCCGCCGTGACCCCAGTGCCGCAGACCCTGCCGGCCCACTGCACGGTCTTCACGGGGCGCACCCCTCCCGGCCACACGGTCCGCGTGAACGGCGCCGTCCTGCCCCGGCCGATCGAGACGCTCGCCGAGAGGCTCGCCGCGCGGGGATACGAGACCGCGGCGTTCGTCGGGTCGGGAGTTCTCGCGCCGACGGCGGGGCTCGATCAGGGGTTCTCGACCTACGACCGCGAGTTCCCCGGAGGACCCGGCGTGTCCCGGGATCGGCGGGGGGAGGAGGTCGTCGCCGCGCTCGAGGCGTGGCTCGGCAAGCGCGGCGGGGGCAAGCCCGCGTTCCTCTGGATCCACTTCTACGACCCGCACGACCCCTACGACCCCCCCGAGCCGCAGCGCTCCCGATTCCCCGGCAAGCCCTACGAAGGGGAGATCGCCTACATGGACGCGTGCCTGGGCCGCGCCTGGAGCGCCCTCGAGAAGGCGGGGCTGCTCGGCGACGCGGTCGTCCTCGCCGCCGCGGACCACGGGGAGGGCCTCGGCGACCATGGAGAGGCGACCCACTCGGTCTTCGTCTACGAGGCGATGATCCGGGTGCCGTTGATCTTCTGGTCGCCGAGGCGCTGGAAGCCGGCGGTGGTCGAGGGGACCGCGCGCCTCCAGGACGTCGCGCCGACGCTCCTCGACGTCCTCGGGATGCCGCCGCTCCCCGGGACGGAGGGGGAGAGCCTCCTCCCCGCGATCGCCGCGGGCCGCGTCGAGCCCCCCCGCGCCTGCTACCTCGAGGCGCTCCACCCCTACGAGGCCTACCGCTGGGGCTGGATCCGCGGGATCCGGACGGAGGAGTGGAAGTACGTCGACTCGGTGCGCCCCGAGCTCTACCGGCTCGCGGACGATCCGGGGGAGAAGAGGGACCTCCTCCCGGAGGGCCCCGAGCGGCGGGCGTCCTTCGAGAAGCTCCTCGAGCAGGAGGCGCGCCGCGCCGTGGAAACGGCCGCGGGGCTTTCGGCGGCGGCCGACCCGAACGCGGAGGACGCTCTCCGCGCACTCGGCTACGTGGGGGGGAGCGGCGCGGGGCTGCCGGCGGAGCGCCCTCCGCGGGATCCGAAGGATCTCGTCCAGCTCGTGGCGAGGATCGAGGAGGCGAAGGAGGCGGGGTTCGGCCGCGGGGACCCGCGTCGCGCCCTCGCCCTCCTGCTCCCGATCGCGCCGAAGGACCCGACGAACCCCCAGATCCAGCTCTATCTCGGCCTCTTCTCCTACCGGGCGAAGGACCTCCCGGCGGCCGACGTCTACCTCGCGCGCGCCCTCGAGCTCGACCCGAGGAGCGCCTTCGCGCTCGCGCTCCCGCGGCGGCGCGCCGCCGAGCGGGGGCGCACGCCGCTCGCGGA
>CBRGOK010000258.1:0-6011 GCA_967798035.1 uncultured bacterium | reverse complement strand
TCGGGCGCGAGCGGGGTGCTGAAGTAGTAGCCCTGGATCGCGTCGCAGCGGCGGGCAGTGAGGAACCGGAGCTGCTCCTCGGTCTCGACCCCCTCGGCCACGACCTCGAGGGCGAGCTGTCGTGCGAGGCGCAGCAGTGCCCGCACGATCGCCGCATCCTGCGGATCGTCCGCGATCCCACGGACGAAGGACCGGTCGATCTTCAGGCCCGCGATCGGGAGTCGGCGCAGGCGGGCGAGGGAGGAGTACCCGGTCCCGAAGTCGTCGATCGCGACCGCCACCCCCATCCGCTCGAGGTCGCGAAGCGCCCCGACGGTCTCCTCCGAGTCGTCGGTCGCCGCCCCCTCCGTCAGCTCGAGGCGAAGCTGGTCGGCGGGGAGGCCCGACTCGGCGAGGGTGGAGGCGACGAGGGCGGCGAGCCCGCCGCGGCGGATCTGGATCGGGGAGAGGTTGACCGCGACCGAGAGGCGCGGGAGCCCGTCCCGTTCCCAGGCGCGAGCCTGTCCGCAGGCCTCGCGCAGCGTCCAGGCGCCGATCTCCTCGATCGCGCCGGTCTCCTCGGCGATCGGGATGAAGTCGGAAGGGGAGACGGGGCCGCGCTCGGGATGGCTCCATCGGAGGAGCGCCTCGCACCCCACGATCGCGCCCGTGGCGAGGGAGACGACCGGCTGGTACTCGAGGCGGAACTCGCCGCGCTCGAGCGCCTTCGCGAGGTCGGTCTCGAGGCGCGCCTGGGCGGCGACGCTCGCGCGCAGCCCCTCGTCGAAGCACCCGATCTGTCCGCTCCCGTTCGCCTTCGCGCGGCGAAGCGCGCTCGCCGCCTCCCGGAGGAGGTCGTCGGGTCGCGCGGCCGCGCCGGGCCCGAGGGCGATCCCGATGCACGCGGTCGGATAGATCCGCTGGCCGTCGAGGAGGACCGGGGGGCGGAGTTCCCGCTGGATCCGCTCGGCGAGGGCCGCGGCGGGCTCGAAGGAGCGGACCCCCTCGAGGAGGAGGGCGAACTCGTCGCCGCCGAGATGGGCGAGGGGATCGCCGAGCCGGCCGCAGGTCTCGAGCCGGCGGGCCACCGCGCGGAGGAGGGCATCCCCGGCCGCGTGGCCGAGCCCGAGGTGGACGGTCCGGAACCTGTCGAGGTTCACGAGGAGGACGGCGAACGGGGTCTCGCGGTCGAGCTCCGCCCGGACGCGGTCGAGGAACCCCTCGCGGTCGGGGAGGTTGGTCAGCCGGTCGCGCGCGGGGCGCCTGCGCACCGCGGTCTTCTCCCGGCGAAGGGTCGCCTCCCGGAGGAACAGGAAGTGGCCGCTGAACCGGGGCTCGGTCTCTCGCGCGCGGACGAGGAGGAGGTCGGCGTCGAACGCGGTCCCGTCCTGGCGCAGCGCCCGGAGCTCGACCTGCGCCTTCCCCTTGAGGATCATCGATCGACGCGTCGCGAGGAGCGCGCCGCGGTCCTCCGGGACGACCAGGCTCAGCCAGTCGGAGCCGAGGATCTGCTCGACGGGCCACCCGAAGATCTCGGCGAAGCCCGGCGAGACGAACCGGAACCGTCCCTTCTCGTCGAGCCGGCCCACCCCGGCGCCGCCGCGGTCGAAGGCGGAGGCGACCTCGCGCCACTCCTCCTCGATCCGTGGCCCCCCGGCCGGGAGACCGGGGGCGGGACGCGGGATCGGCCGGAGGAGGACCTGTGCCATGGGCTCGGGGGGGCGAACCCGTATGTGACTTGGCCCGGCGGAACGTGTCAACGATCGCCGTGCGGCGCCGCCCCGGAGCGGGGCCCCACCCGTCGTGTGTTCCACTGCTCCCGGTACTCCATGTGGGCGGGGTCCTCCGGATACCGCTCGTCGGGGCCGTAGGGATAGTTCGACATCGCCCGGAAGGGGAGCGGCTCGACGGCGGTGCCGGCGCCGGTCGTGGGGTCCATGTCCTTGCAGTACCCCTCCGCCCGGAGCGCGAAGGACCTGCGCCATCCGGCCGGCAGGGGAGGGAGCGAGTCGGGGTCGAAGCGAAGCGCGATCTCCTCGCCCCGGCCGAAGATCGCGAAGCGATCGTCGACGGTCGCGACGAGGTCTCGCACGTCGCCCGTGCGCGTGTAGTCGCCCGGGAGATTCCGGAAGAAGGGGAAGCCCCGGTCGCGCAGCGCGTAGTCGTAGAGGCGCGGGGATCGGCCGTCCGGGGAGAACTCCCTCGGATAGCCGCAGAAGCGCAGGTCGGCGGAGGCGGGGGAGAGGGAGGTGGTCCGGACCTCGGCGGCGTCCACCCTGCCGAGGAACAGCTCGTCCCAGTAGACCTCGACGTTCGTCCGCAGGCGCATCCGGCCGTGCCCCTCGCGGAGGACGTCCGTCACCTCGACCGCCATCCAGCGCGGGAGGCCGGCCGGATAGCCGAACTCCTTGATCGCCGCCTTCCATCCGCCGGCTCCGTCGGGGACCTCGAGGGTCGGAGGCTCCATCCGGAGTCCCGCCTGCGAGGCGCCGAGGTTGATGCGGGAGTAGGGGTACTCGACCCACCCCCAGGCGAAGAGGAAGACCCGGCCCCCGTCGGCGAGGGAGCGCGCGCGGTCCCCGAAGTCCATCTCGAGTGAGTGGTTCTCCGCGTAGCCCAGGAAGCGCGGCGCGAGCGCTTTCGGCCCCGCGTAGACCCGGTCGGTCCGGAGCACGGCGGCGAGGAGGTCCTCCCCTCCCTCCCCGCGCGCGGCGACCGGATGGATCCGCTCGCGGATCGCGAGGGGCTCCCCCGTCGGGAGCGGCGGCGCGGCGGCGAACCTCTCGTCGGGGATGACCTCCACGTCCGAGGCGTGGTCCCAGACGAGGAGGGAGAACGCGTCGGCGTAGGTCACCTCCTCGAGCGGCTCGGCGATCCGCAGCTCGAACATCCCCTCCTTCCGCGCGAGGGGGAAGGGGATCGCCACGTTCTCGTCGGGGTCGGGGGGCCCGAAGACCCCCGGCGTGACGAGGAAGCCGAGGCCCCCGACGCCGAGGAAGTCGGTGACGCACGCGAAGCGCTCCCCGTCCCACGCGAAGAGGACGGGACAGGAGGAGGCCTTCCGCTGGAGCTCCTCGATCCGGTGGACCTGGCCCGCGGGGAGGTCGAGCTCCGCCTGGACGACCCCGTCGGGCCAGAGGATGCGCACATAGTCGGCCGCCTCCTCCTTCCCGAGCCCGAAGTGGACGAGGTCGGCGTCCGAGCCGAGGTAGCCCGAGCCTCCACCGAGGACGCGCTCCCCGATGAGACGGCCCGCCTTCACCTCGACGGAGGCGCCGATCCCCTGCGCGGGGGAGCGCAGGTCCTTCCCCGACCGGACGCCGCGGGGCCGGATGCCGATCCAGCGGTTCGCGGAGGCCCCGTCGTTGTGGAGGAGGGTGGGAGGGGCGCCCGCGTTCGACAGGAGGATGTCGATCCCCCCGTCTCCGTCGAGGTCGCCGGCGCAAAGCCCCCGGCGCTCCCGCGCGGCGAGCCGCTGCAGCCCCACCTGGTCGGTCGCGTCGGGGAAGCCCGCCGCCTCGTCGTTCCGGAAGAAGAGGAGGCCGCCGGCCCGGTCTCCCCCGGTGAGGAGGAGGTCGGGATCCCCGTCGTTGTCGGCGTCGAAGCTCGCCCCGCCGATCGCGGTCGCGCGTCCGAGCGTCTTCGAGAGGAGCGCGTCCGCCTCGAGGTTCCCGCGTCCGGTGTTGTGGAGGGCCTCGACGGGGGCCCCCACGCCGTGGAGGAGGAGGAGATCCAGGGCGCCGTCGTGGTCCGGATCCCAGGCGAGCGCCCCGGTCGTCCGGCGTCCGGCGCCCGCGAGGAGGGGGGGCGTCTGCTCCCGGAAGCGCAGCACGCGGTCGTTCAGGTAGAGGCGGTTCGGGGCCCCGTCGTTCAGGGCGAGGAGGTCGGGGTCGGTGTCGCCGTCGAGGTCGAAGGCGAGGACCGACAGCGTCCGCGCGGGCCCTCCGTCGAGCCCGACCTTGGCCGCCACCTCCTCGAACGTGGCGTCGCCGCGGTTCACGTAGAGCGCCTCGGCCGCTCCCGGCAGGGTGGCGGCCTCGACCGCCCCCTCCCCGAGGCCGGAGAGGTCGGCGTATCCCGCGGCGAAGATGTCGAGGTCCCCGTCCTGGTCGACGTCGACGAGGGAGGCGCCGAGGGTCCATCGCCCGCTCGCGAGGAGCGCGCCGGCCTCCGTCGCGTCGGCGAAGATCCCCGCTCCCCGGTTTCGGAGGAGCTTCTGCGCGCCGACCCCCGTCGCGAAGAGGTCGACGTTCCCGTCGTTGTCGAAGTCCCCGGCGTAGACCCCCATCGCCGGGAACGGGGGTCCGACGGCGGACTCGCCGGTCACCCCCTGCATGGAGCCCCCGTCGTTCCGGTAGAGGCGGATCCCCCCCTCGCGGCCGCAGACGGCGAGCCCCGCGTCGAGGTCGCCGTCCCCGTCGAAGTCCGCCAGCACGCAACCCGAGCCGAACCGGGAGGCGCCGCGCTCGAGGAAGTCGGCCCGGTCGCGGTAGGTCCCGTCGATCCGCAGCGGGCCCCCCGTCCCCCCCTGCGGCGCGAAGGGGAGGGACGTCGGGTCGGCCTCGACCAGGGTGATCTCCAGCAGCGGCCTCCCGGGCGGCGGCGTCTCGAAGAACCGGACGACGTCGGCGTAGCGCCCCATCTCCGTGTAGACGCTCCTCCGCTTGTCGCCGGTGCCCGCGGTGTCGAGGGCCTTGAACCGGTCGAGCGCCTCCATGGCCTTTTCCCGGTCCGGGGAGCGCTGGCGGGCCTGGAAGAGGACGTACCAGGCGGAGTGGTGCGAGGGATTGATGGCGACGGCCTTCTCCAGCTCCCGCCGGCCCTCCTCCTCGAGCCTCTCCTTCTCCATGTCGGGCAGGTCCTGCACGGCCGCCTTCTTCCGCAGCGCCATCCCGAGGGCGTAGTGCGTGTCGGCGTCCTGCGCGTCGATGAGCGCCACCTCCCGCAGCTCGGCGATCTCCTCCGCGACGCGGGCCTGGTGGTCGAAGAGACGCGAGAGGGTGTAGTGGGCGTGGGGGTTCTTCGGCTCGAGCTCGATCGCCCGGTGCAGCGCCCGCTCGCACTCCTCGAGCTCCTTCGTCCCGTTGAGGAGAGCGATCCCGAGGTTCACCCATCCCGTCGGCCACTGGGGGGCGGCCGCGACGACCTTCCGCCAGACCTCGGCCGCCGCCGAGAACTCGTGCCGGTCGATGAGCGCGACCCCCCGGTTGCACTCCCGGAGGATCTCGTCGAGCCGGTCGGCAGGGAGGGTGAGGGTGCGCGCCTGGCCCGCCTCCCCGCCAGGCCCGGTGCCTGTCGGGGCCGTGCGCCGCGTCGTCACGAGGACGAGGACCACCGCGAACGCTGCGAGGAGGAGGAGACCGAGGAGGGCGTTTCGCAATGGTTGTCCCTTCAGGCGCGGCGCAGGACGCGTCCGGGGGTGCCGGGAAGGTAACGTCCCCGCTCGACGGCGGGGACTCCATTAAGGATGACTGCGTCGATCCCCCGGGCGGGCGCGCGGGGACGCTCGTAGGTCGAGGCGTCGGCCACGGTGTCCCGATCGAGGACGACGAGGTCGGCGAAGGCCCCGGGCTCGATCCTCCCGCGATCGCGGAGGCCGAGGCGGTCGGCCGGGAGGGAGGTCGCCTTCCTCACCGCCTCCTCGAACGAGAGCGTCCGGGTCTCGCGGACGTAGCGCGAGAACACCCTGGGGAAAGCGCCGTACGCTCCCGGATGAGGAGCCGCCTGCCCGCACTCCCAGGCGTCGGAGACGATCGCGCGCGTCGGGTGGGCGACGAGCGTGCGGAGCGGCCCGTCGTTCTCGCGGTCCCCGGAGATCCCGAAGAGGAGCATCGTGACGTCCCCGCGCGAGGCGAGGAGGAGGTCGGTGATCGCGTCGAAGGGGTCCTTGCCCGCCGCGCGGCCGAGGTCGACGGCGCCCCGACCGGCGGCGGAGGCCGAGGACCCGGCATGCGCGACGTGGACGCTCTCCCATCCCGAGTCGCGCATGGTCCACACGGACACGCTCGTCGTCCGTGCCACCCTGCCGGTGA
>CBRGOK010000257.1:0-6022 GCA_967798035.1 uncultured bacterium | reverse complement strand
GAGGATCTCCGAGTGCAGCAGGTGCGTGCCGACGACCGGCGTCTCGCCGACCTGGGCGAGTCCCGATCCCCCGGCGACGACGAAAAACGCGGAGGCAAGGGGGAGGCGGCGGAGGGAGGCGAGCGCGATCTTGCAGCGGGTCATGGGGCAGACTCCGTGGGGTGTCAGGCGAAAGTCGGCCGAGGCGCCGGGGAGGCGCCGTGTCGCAAAAAGTACGAGTCGGGGGCTTTCGGCTCGGGATTCCTACGACCGAGGGTCGTTCGACCCGTCCGGTCTCCGCTCGCGAACGCACGATCTCCCCACATCGCGCGAACGCGGCGAGCGGAGTCCGGCAAGGCCTGTGCCGAATGCCTCGGCGCGCTGCAGGCAAGGGAGCGAGGGCGGCACTCGCGTGCCGCCCCCGCTCGAATTCCGGCGGTAGTCCCTCGGAGTTCTCGGTCCCCATCTTCGGGACCGCCGGACACAGGACAGGGAACCTCCGTGCGCTCGAGGTCGGGGAGGGAGCGCACCGCGACTGCGCCTTGGTACGCGCCAGACGCGAGTTCGGATGAGGGGCCCCTCCGACGAGCGGGGGCGGCGGGCACAGCACTTGGTATGCCGGCGGGGCCGCGCCCACCCCCCGGATATCATCCGAAGCCATGCCTGGGAAAAGCGTCCTGACGACCGGACAGCGGAGGCTCCTCCGCGTCGTCCTGGCGCTGGCCGCTTTCCTCGTCGCGAACACCCTCTACCTCGCGAGCACGCGGGCGATGAACGCGACGGAGGCCCTCGCGACCCCCCCCCACCCGCTGCCGGGCTTCTACCAGGGGATGATCCTCTCCCACACGATCGTCGGCCTGGGGCTCGCCGCCCTCGCGGCGGCGTTCGCCGTCTGGCACCTGAACCGGGCCTGGAGGCGCCGTCACCGCGCCTCCGTGTGGAGCGGGGTCGGCCTCGTCGCGCTCACGGTGGTCCTCGCCGTCTCGGGCTACTACATCCTCAGCGAGGCGAACAGCCGCGCGAACCGCGGCTGGTTCTACACCCATCTCGCCTGCGCGTTCCTCGTCCCCTCCCTCTACGCCGCGCATCGGTTTGTCTCCTACGTGAAGCCGGAGCCTCGCGCGAAGCTCGCCGGCGCGGCCTGGATGGGCGGGCTCTTCGCCCTCCTCATCGCCGTCCACCTCTCGACCCTGCCGCAGCCGACCGGCGGACGGAAGACGGCGTCCGTCGGATCCGAGCGGACGAAGGTCGCGGCCTGGACCCGGGAGTCCGACGGGACGCTCCCCCGCGACCCGTTCGTCCCCTTCGTCCCGAAGGCGGAGGTCCCCCGCGAGCGCGCCTTCTTCCCCGCGGCGGCGACGACGACGACCCTCGGCCTCCTCCCCGCCGCGGTCCTGACGAACAACGACCTGGGGGACGCCGACGCTCGCGCGCGCGACCTGCGCGAGAAGGGGTTCGTGTGGCGCGAGCGCATCGGGGCCGCGACCTGCGTGCGCTGCCACCCCGACATCGTCGAGCAGTGGTCGCGCTCGGCCCACCGCTTCTCCTCCTTCAACAATCCCTTCTACCGGAAGTCGGTCGAGCTGCTCCGGAAGGAGGAGAACGGGGTGCTCCGCTCGAAGTGGTGCTCCTCCTGTCACGACCCCGTCGTGATGCTCCCGGGGGACATGGCGCGAGCGGACATGGACATGGACTCCGCCCACGGCCAGGCGGGCCTCACCTGCCTCTCCTGCCACCAGATCGACCGGCTCCACGACCGGACGGGCAACGGCGCCTACAACGTCCCCGACACCGAGCCCGAGCCCTACCTCTTCAAGGACGCGAAGGGAGGCCCGGGCCGGACGCTCCACGACATGATCGTCAAGGCGCGTCCGGCGGTGCACAAGGAGCAGATGCTCAAGCCCTTCTTCCGGACGAGCGAGCTCTGCTCCGCCTGCCACAAGGTGAGCCTCGACATCCCGGTGAACAATTACCGCTGGCTGCGGGGCCAGAACGAATTCGACAACTGGCACGACTCGGGCGTCGCGCTCAACGCCTCGCGAACCTTCTATCTCCCCCCGGTGAAGAAGCTCTGCCAGGACTGCCACATGCCTCCCGAGGAGGCGCCGCTCGGCGACGTGTCGGCCAAGGGGGGGAAGGTCCGCTCCCACCGGTTCCTCGCCGTCAACACCGCCCTCCCCTTCGTCCGCGACGACGCGGACACGATCCAGCGGACGGAGGCCTTCCTCCGGGACGAGAAGCTCCGGGTCGACGTCTTCTCCATCCACCGGCGGCGCGGAGAGCCGACGGAGGAGTCGGTCTCGCTCCTCGATCGCACGAAGCCTCCCCTCCACCCCTCCGAGACGGTCGAGGTCCACGTCGTCGTCCGGAACAAGGGGGTCGGCCACACCTTCCCCGGCGGGACGAACGACTCGAACGAGGGTTGGATCGACTTCCGGGTGACCGACGAGTCGGGACGAGAGGTCTACCGCTCGGGGGCGATCCGGGAGGACCGCCACCTCGACCCGAAGGCCCACACCTACGGGGCGATCTTCGTGAACGGGAAGTCCGAGAGGATCTTCCGCCGCGACCCCCAGAACTTCCGGGCGCTCGTCTTCTCCCGCGTCATCGGGCCGGGCACGGCCGACGTGGCCCGGTACGCCTTCACCGTGCCGCCCGACCTTGCGGGCCGATCGCTCACGATCTCCGCTTCCCTGCGGTGGAGGAAGTTCGAGCGCCGGTTCACCGAGTTCGTCTACGAGGGGAAGGAGGTCCCCGACCTCCCCGTGACGACGATCGCCGAGCACTCCGTCGTCCTCCCGGTCGACGTCCGTCCCCTCGACGGGGCCGCTCCCCCCGCGACGCCCCTCCAGGCCGCCACCTCGAAGGAGGCGAAGCCCGAGGACTGGATCCGGTTCAACGACCACGGGATCGGGCTCCTCGTCCAGGGGGACACGAAGGGGGCCCTCCAGGCCTTCGGCGCGGTCGCCGGGATGGACCCCTCGCGGATCGACGGCTGGCGCAACCAGGCGCGCGTCTGGATCCAGGAAGGGAACCTGACCGAAGCGTACGCGATGCTGAAGAAGTGCGAGGAGATCGCCCCCGGGGACGCGCAGACCGCGTGGTTCTGGGCGCAGGCGCTCTTCCGGGAGGGGCGCTTCGAGGACGCGGCGAAGGCCTACCAGCGGGTCCTCGAGTTCTTCCCGGAGGACCGCGGCGCCTGGTTCGGCCTCGGCCAGTCCTACTTCCGCGACCGCAAGTTCGCCGATGCGCTCACGCCCCTCCTCAAGGTCCTCGAGATCGATCCGGAGCACCGCGAGGCCCACTACCACCGGATGCTCTGCTACAAGAGCCTCGGCCGGGAGACCGAGGCGAGGGAGGCGGAGAAGGCCTACGTGAAGTACCAGATCGACGAGGAGGCGGACGCGCGCACGAACGAGTTCCGTCTGCGGAACCCCGACGTCAACTTCGACTCCCTCCCGATCCACGTGCACTCATGAGATCCCTCCTCGCGCCGGCCGCCGCGGCGCTCGCGCTCCTCTCCGGCTGCAGCGAGAAGCCCCCCCCGCCCAAGCCCAAGCCCGGTCCCGCGACCTACGTCCCCCCGACGGTCCAGCCGGAGCCGCCGCCTCCCCCCGTCGCCTTCGCCGACGTCACCGCCGCCTCGGGCGTCGACTTCGTCCACGAGAACGGCTCCTTCGGGAAGAAGTTCCTCCCCGAGACGATGGGACCCGGCGTCGTCCTCCTCGACTTCGACTCCGACGGTCGGCTCGACCTCTTCTTCACGAACTCGATGCGCTGGCCGGGGCACGAGGCGGACTACGCCTCCCCCGCCGCCCGGAAGCCGACGCCGCGCCTCTACCGCAACCTCGGCGACTTCAAGTTCGCCGACGCGACGGAGGCGGCGGGCCTCGCCGTCGAGTGCTACGCCATGGGGGGCGCGTCGGCCGACGCCGACGGGGACGGCGACGCCGATCTCGTCGTGACCGCCGTCGGCGACATCCTCTACTTCCGGAACGAGGGGGGGAAGTTCGTCGAGTGCGCGAAGCCCTCGGGGATCCTCACCCCCCGCTGGAAGGACAAGGAGGGGGGCGAGCACCCCCTCTGGAGCACCTCGGCCGCCTTCCTCGACTTCGATCGGGACTCCAATCTCGACCTCTTCGTCTGCTCCTACGTCCGGTGGTCCGAGGGGACCGACATCTGGTCCACGATGGACGGGACGACGAAGTCCTTCGCGCGGCCGGCGCAGTACGACGGCAACTCCTGTCGCCTCTACCGGGGACTGGGGGGAGGGAAGTTCGAGGACGCGACGGAGCAGGCGGGCGTCCTCAACCCCGCGGCGAAGGCCCTCGGCGTCGCCGTCGGGGACGTCAACGACGACGGCTGGCCCGACCTCGCCGTCGCGAACGACACGCAGCCGAACTTCCTCTACATGAACGAGAAGGGGCGCTTCCGCGACGTCGGCCTCTCCGCCGGGATCGCCTACGACCCCACAGGCCGCGCGCGCGCCGGGATGGGGATCGACCTAGCCCGGCTCGAGGGGGGGGAGTCCTGCTACCTCGCGATCGGGAACTTCTCCCGGGAGGGGCTCTCCCTCTACCGCGAGGAGCGCGACCTCGCCTTCGTCGACGACGCGGGCCCGGCCCGGCTCGCCCAGCCGACCCTCCTCTGCCTCACCTTCGGCCTCCTCTTCTTCGACGCCGACCTCGACGGGCGCCTCGACCTCGCCCTCGCCAACGGCCACATCGAGCCCTCGATCCAGAAGGTCCAGAACGACGTCGCCTACGCCGAGCCGCCCCAGTACTTCTGGAACCGCGGCGGCGGGAAGTTCGTCGACGGCTCGAAGGCGGCGGGCGCGTCCTTCCAGCGCCCCCTCGTCGGCCGCGGCCTCGCCACGGGCGATCTCGACGGGGACGGCGACCTCGACCTCGTGATCACGCAGAACGGCGGGCCCGCCGTCCTCTTCCGGTGCGACCGGACCGGCGAGGCGGCCGAGAACCGCTTCCTCCGCGTCCGCCTCGAGGGGAAGGGGGGGAACCGCGAGGCGCTCGGCGCGGTGCTGCGCGCGACGATCGCTGACCGCACGGAGGAGCGGGTCGTCCGGAGCGGATCCTCCTACCTCTCCCAGAGCGAGCTCGACGCGACCTTCGGCCTCGGGAAGGCCGGGAAGATCGACCGCCTCGAGGTCCGCTGGCCGTCCGGAGGGAAGACCACCCTCGAGCACCTGGCGGCGTCGACCGAGCGGAGGATCGTCCGGGAGGAGTAGCGGAGCCCCCTGCGCTCCTACGGCTCCGAGGTCCACCAGAGCCGGGTCACGCCGAAGTAGATCGAGAGCGTCGCGAGGTCCGCGAACGCGAGAGCCACGGGCCCCGAGGCGACGGCGGGGTCGAGCTTCGTCGCGCGGAGGAGGATTGGGATCGCCGCCCCGATCCCGGAGGCGGCGGAGAGGGCGAGGAGGACGGAGGAGCCGAGGATCCAGCCGAGACCGGCGTCCCCCTTCCAGAACCAGGCGATCGCCCCGACGACGACCCCCGTCCCGACCCCCGCCAGGGCGCCGACCGCGACCTCGTCCGCGAGGTCCCTCCACCGCCGCGGAGAGGCAGCCCCTCCGAGGAGAGCCCTCTGGACGACGGCGGTGGTCTGGGCCGCGACCGACTCGCCGAGCGCGAGGATTAGGGGGACGAACGCCGCGATCGCGACCGCCTCGTGGAGGGTCCGCTCGAAGAGACCGGTGAGGAAGGCGCAGCCGAGCCCACTCGCCACCGTGATGAGGAGCCAGGGCATGCGCAGCGTCGCGGCCTTCCAGGGGGAGATCTCCGCCTCCCTCCCCGGATCGACCCCGGTCACCTCGAACACGGCCCGGTCGACGTCCCCCTGCACGGCCCGGCGCGCGTCGTCGGCGGTGAGGATGCCGGCGATGCGGTTCGTCCCGTCGACGACGGGGACGGCGAGGAAGCGGTGCTGGTCGATCAGCCTCGCCGCCTCGGCGATCGGGGCGTCGACCCCGACGCTCACCGGGTTCTCCGACATGAGGCCGCGGATCCGGGCGCTCGGCGGGGAGGTG
>CBRGOK010000256.1:0-6038 GCA_967798035.1 uncultured bacterium | reverse complement strand
CCACCTCGCCGGGAAGGACGTCCCGGCGGTGCTGCGCGGGGGGAGGGTCCGCTTCTCCCCCGAACTGCGTCTGGAGGAGGCCGGGCGGCGCGACCTGAAGGTCGAGATCGCGCTCGCCTGAAAAAACAGGTGGGCGCGAGGGTCACGCACCCTCGCGCCCGGGTTTCGCCGCGCCCCCGTACGGCGATCAGCGAGTCGGCTGGAAGTCGACGAGCCAGGTGTCCTCGCCGGCGGCGTCGGCCTGGGCGGCCTTGTCCGCGCCGCGGCGGAGAGAGTCGAAGAACATCGAGATCAGGCGGGGATCCTCGAGCAGGCCGTAGCGCAGCGCGGTCCCGAGGTCCACCCCGAGCCAGTGGAGGTATTGCCGGAGCATCTCGTCGGTGAAGCAGATGATGACGGTCGGGGGTTGCGGGTCGACGTCGACCGAGGTGCCGTCGCGGGGATCGAGCGGGGCCACGTCGGTCCCGACTCCGGCGGCGGTGACGGCCGGCGCGAAGTCGACGTTCCCCTTCCCGAGGGCCTGGCGGGCCTTCCTCCCCTTCGGCTCGGGCGCGGCCCCGTGCTTCACGATCGGGCCGTCGTCGATCTTCACCTTCGGGGTCTGCGGGTCCAGGGGAGCGACGTCGACGCCAGGGCCGCTGGCGGTGATGGCCGGGGCGAGGGCGAGGTTGCCCTTGCCGAGGATCTCCCGGCTCTTCCTCTCCTTCGCCGCGGCGTCGACGCCGTGCTTGTCCAACGGGCCGGGGTCGATCTTCCCCTTGCCCGGGGAGGAATCGAGCGGGGCGAGGTCGATGCCGGGGCCGGAGGCGGCGTCGACGGGGGCCAGGTCGATCGCGACCGGGCGGAGCCCCTTCTTTCCGGCCGCCGGGTTCGCGGCATCGGCGGGCGGGGCGAGGACGATGGAGGCGGCCAGGACGGAGAAGATCGCGGTGCGGGACATGGGAGCTTTCCTTTCTGCCCCTCGCGGGGCGTGCCAACCCCCCCCGCCGGGCCCCGGGGCGCCCCCACCGCACCCCGGGGGGCCCCCCCCGGGGCGGCGGCGCGGCGGGGGGGTAAGAGGGGGACCGTTCGCTCCGTCCCTCCTCCCGGCTCCGAACGTGGGTCTCCGGCGCCGGCCGCGTGGAGCGGCCTCCCGATCCGCCGGAGCCTCCAGCAGGTGGCAGAGAGAGGTCGCGCCCCCCCGGTCCCCGAGGCGGCGACCCCCGTCCGCGCGCCCGGAATGGCGGAGTCCCCCCGGCGCGCGTACGCTCGCCCCTCCGGCGGCCCGAGACGGGGACCGGGAGGCGATCGTGGACGGCAAGGACGAGGCGAGGGCGACGCCCGCAGGCGTGGGGGCCCGATCCGGGGCTCCCCGGTTCGCCGGGCGCTACGAGATCCGGGGCGTGCTGGGGGAGGGCTCCTTCGGCGTCGTCTACCTCGCGCACGACGCGCGCCTCGACCGCGAGGTAGCCCTCAAGTTCCTCCGGCCGCAGGCGTTCTCCGACCCGCAGGCGAAGGAGCGCTTCCTCCGGGAGGCCCGCTCGCTCGCGGCCGTCGTCCACCCCAACGTCGTCGTCGTGTACGACCTGGGGGAGGTCGACGGGAGCCCCTACCTGAGCCTTGAGCGGATCGAGGGGACGACGCTGCGCGAGGCCCTCTCGGGGGCGCCCTTCTCGGTCGCCGAGACGGTGGCGGTGGGCCGCGCGCTCCTCTCCGCGCTCGTCGCCATCCACGCCGCGGGGGTCGTCCACCGGGACGTCAAGCCGGGCAACGTGATGCTCGCCCGCGACGGGCGGGTGAAGCTCATGGACTTCGGTCTCGCGCGGGGGACCGGGGCGGCCTTCGATCTCACTGTCGGCGGGGTCACCGCCGGGACCCCCTATTACATGGCCCCCGAGCAGTGGCGGGGGAAGTCGGCGACGCCCCTCACCGATCTCTTCGCCCTCGGGACGCTCCTCTACGAGTGCCTCGCGGGTCGGGTCCCCTTCAAGGCGGCGGGCTTCGAGGACCTCCAGCAGGCCGTCCTCCTCGACGACCCTCCCCCCCTGCGGGAGGTCCGCCCCGACGTCCCCGAGTCGCTCGCCGACGTCATCGCCAGGTCCCTCGCCAAGGAGCCCGGGGACCGCCATGCGAGCGCCGCGGAGATGCGCGCCGCGATCACGGGCCTCTCGAACAACCCCGACGAGACGGGGGTCCTGCGCGGGAAGGCCGCGCGACTGCGGCGGCCCCCGGTCGTGCCGCTCACCCAGAGTCTCGCGTTCCGGGCGGACGCGACGGCCCCGCTCGAGCCCCCGGCTTCCCTCCCGAAGCGGCGCCGCTTCCTGCGCTACGCCGGCGCGGCGGGGGCGGTCCTCGGCCTCGCGTTCGCGGGGCTCGCCGCCTACAGGGAGTTCGCCGGGGGAAAGGAGATCGGGCTCGCGGTGCGGGCGTTCCGCCTGTCGAAGGACGGGGCCCGGGAGGAGCCGGTGACCGAAGGGTCGACCATCCGCACGCGGGAGTTCCTCCGCTTCGAGGTCCTCCCCTCGGAGGAGGCCTACCTCTACGTGTTCAACGTCGACTCGAGCGGGGCGATGTATGCCCTCTACCCCTCGACGGAGGCCGGGTACGACCAGGAGAACCCGTTCCCCGGAGGCCGGACCCACCTCCTCCCTCCGCCCTCGGGGGGGACGAGGAGGGACTTCCGGATGGACGAGACCCTCGGGGAGGAGCGCTTCTACGTCGTCGCGTCCCGCGGGCCGTGCGCACCCCTCGAGGACGCGCTCGGCCGGATGCGCCAGGTCGGCAAGGAGGACTCCCCCGCCGAGCTGGCGCGGGTCGAGGAGCCTCGGGCCAAGCGGGCCGTGGACGAGATCCTGAGGATGAGGGGGGCGACGAAGGTGGTCGAGTCTCCGCCTCCGTCGAAGGGGTCGGCCGCCGCCCCCGCGCCCATCCCGGACGCGGTGCGGCTGATCGGCCGGGAGCAGACGGCCTGGGAGCTGCTCCTGCGCCACGAGCCCTGATCGTCAGGGCGCGGAGCCGGCGGACTCGATCGTGAACAGCATCCAGTCTCCGGAGGCGTAGAAGTTGCTGCCGTCCCGCGTCCCGAGGACCCGGAGACGGATCTGGCCCGTCGCGGAGATGTACGGGGCGGCGGAGGGGGTCGAGAACGTCACGAGCTTCTCCGTGCTGCCGACGCTCCGGGAGTCGAACTGGACCCAGACCAACGCGCTCCAGTCCCAGAGGTGCAGGGACTGCGTGGCAGTCTTGGAGTTCTTCCCGCTGTAGGTCGCGGTGAGGGTCGCGCCCGAGGGGAGGGGGGTCGGGATCGAGACGCTCCCGTACCAGTCCGACGTCTTCGTCCCGCTCGTCGTCGAGTTCACGCGGAGGTAGCTCCCGTTGTTCGTCGCGAGGTTCGCGTAGGTCCCCGACTTGAGGCTCCCCTGGAGGATCGTCGACGACGTCGGTGGGTAGTTCGCACTCACCCCCGTCTGGAAGGTCCCGTCCTGGCCGAGGGTAGTGTTCCCCGAACCGTCCGCCGACTCGACGCGGTAGTGGTAGACGGCCCCCTGGGCGAGGCCCGTGAGGGTGACGCTGTGGCTCGTCACGTACCCGCCCGCCGAGGCGGTCGACCCGTAGAGGTTCGTCGGGCCGTACCGGACGATCGAGGTGGAGTTCTCGTCGCTCGTCCAGGCGATCGTGGCCGAGGTCCCCGCGACGGCCGTCACCTGCGCGGGGGAGAGGACCGGGGGATCCGTGTCGGCGGGCCCGCCGGCGTCGTCGAGCGGGAGGGTCAGCGGCAGCCCCGCGGCGGCGCGCTCGTCCGGGCCGACCGTCACCGCGCCGTCCGCGGAGACCGTGTACGTGCTCACCCCGTTCGTCGAGACCAGGATGTTCCCGACGCAGTAGCCGGCGAAGCTCGTCTGGGAGCCCGCAAGATACCCCTCCTCCGTCTGGAGGACGAGGGCGGGGGGGACTGTCACGCAGGGGGCCTCCGCGAGGAGGACGCTCTCGACGACGTCCTTCCTCGGCCGCTGGGCGTCCGTCTGCCCCGCCCCGATCGAGATCAGCGCAACCTCCGGCCGGGCGAGGTTCATGTAGGCCGAGTTCATGCTCGTCTCGGCCCCGTGGTGGTTGACGTGGAGGACGTCGATCCCGCCCGCGGTGATCATCGGGCTCGCGCCCCCCGGGAGGATCGCCTGGATGAGGGGGGTCTCGACGTCCGCCGAGGAGTTCGACCGGCCGGTGCAGTCCTGGTCGTCGTCGCCTCCCGTGAGGTCGCTCGCCCAGAGGAAATCGAACCCGCCGTGCTGCACGAGGAGGCCGATCGAGCGGTCGTTCTCGGAGTCGACGAAGACCGACCCGCCGCCGATCAGGTGCCCCATCCGGGCGACGCAGGTCATCGTCGCCCCGTTCCCGAGCTGGATCACCGTCCCGACGGGCATCGGGACGGGGGCCCCCGCCGTCGTCGTCTGCGCGTCGGAGACCCAGGAGTCGAAGCTCGAGCTCGGATCCGAGGAGCCGTTGTAGTAGTTCGCGACGTGGACGTCGTAGCCCGCCTCGAGCACCTCGTCGAGGCCGCCCGAGTGGTCGGAGTGCTTGTGCCCGAGGAGGATGTAGTCGAGGCCCGCCGAGGGGGGGATCCCGATCGACGTGAGGTAGGGGACGATCACGTTCTCCCCCTTCCCGCTCCGTCCTCCCTCGAGGAGGACCGTCGTGCCGTTCGGCCCCCGCACGAGGACGGCGCCGCCCCATCCGACGTTGATGTAGTGGATCTCGAGGTTCTGGGCGGGGAGGGGGCCGGCGAGGAGGCCGGCGACGATCAGGGCGAACGCGGAACGGAGGAGGGGATTCACCGGGGACACGGGTCGCTCCTTTCGGGGGAGAAGCGCGAGTGGACCGAGACGGAAGGGACCGGGACCGCGCGGAGGGGGAGCCGCGCGCGACGGAAAATACTGTCCGCCGTGGACAAGGGAAGAGCGGGACCGGGATGAGATTCGGGCGAAGGACGGAGGCAGAGCGGGACACCTCTCGCCTCCGCGGGACTGCCAAGATTCTACGACACGAGACGCCCCGATGAAAAGGGGATTCCTTTAGGTCCCTTAAGTCGCGCGAGAAAACGCGCGCTTGTGTAAAGAGGAATCGCGCGCGCCCGGGAAACGAAGCGGGGCCGCCCGTCGCGGGGCGGCCCCGGGGGACGCGGCGCGCCCGCTACAGGTTTGCGCCGCCCGCCTCGACGACGAGCCGGACGCGGTCGGTCGAGGCGTCGAAGTCGGTGCTCCCGCCCGTCCCGAGGATCCGGAGGCGGGTCTCCCCCGTCGCGGAGACGGAAGGGGAGCCGCTCGGGCGCTGGGGAAGGGGGAGGCCCTGCCTGGGCCGCGCCGTCTCAAGAAACAGCGTCCTAGCGGGCCCCCGGCCCGCCCGGCGCCCCGCTCTCGCGCGCTAGTTGGTCGTCCCGGCCGTCTCGATCGTGAACCGGATCCGGTCGGTCGAGGCGGTGAAGTCGAGGCTCCCCCCCGTCCCGAGCACGCGGAGGCGGACGTGCCCTGCGGCGGAGACGAACGAGGCGAACGGGACGGGGGTGACCGTCACCGACTTCTCCGTCGTCCCGACGGACTTCGAGCTGATCTCGGTCCAGCTCGAGGTCGTCCAGTTCCAGAGGTCCATCTTCTGGTTCACGGTGAGGGAGTACTTCCCGGCGTACTTCACCTCGAGCTTCGCCATCGAGGCGGGCGCCTGGCTCGAGGTGATCTCGCCCCACCAGTCGGTCACCCGCGTCCCGATCGCCGTCGACTGGACGACGTAGTAGACGTTGTCGTCCGAGGCGAGCTCCGCGACGGCCCCGGAGAGCGCCGTCCCCTCGAGGACCGTCACGACCGAGGGGGTGAAGGTCTCGAGCGTCCCGGTGTGGAAGGTGTGGTCGACGCCGACCGCCTCGTTCCCCTGGGCGTCGGTCGACCGGACGCGGTAGTGGTAGGTCGTGTCGGTCGAGAGGCTCGAAAGATTGAAGCTGTGGCTCGTCTCGAGGTCGGAGTCCGACTTCGTCTTGCCGTAGCTCGTCGTCTTTCCGTACTGGAGGAGCG
>CBRGOK010000255.1:0-6039 GCA_967798035.1 uncultured bacterium | reverse complement strand
GTCCCAGGCGGACAGTGCCGCGTCTTCCGCGTCCGATGCGCCGTCGCCGGGGCTACACGTTCGATTCCGTGGTCGACGGGATCTCGGGGCTCGCCCCGGGAGGACCGCTCCGGCGGATCCTCGAGTACGGGGGGGTCGACCCCGAGGGACTCGTCCTCGACCTCCCCGTCGCGCGGAGTGGCTACTTCGGAGAGGAGCGGCTCGACTTCCCCGCGGAGGGGGGCGCGTGGCGCGCGTACCTCCAGGGACGCTTCCCCGGCCAGGCCGCCGCGCTCGGCCGCGTCTTCGACGCGCTCCTCCCCTGCTTCGAGGTCGCGTCCCGGGGGACGCTCGGGACCCTCTGGGAGGAGGGAGCGGCGGCCGGGATCCCTCGCGCCCATCCCTTCGTCCGGTGGCGGGACCGGACCTACGCCGCCCTGCTCGACGAGGCGGGCGTGAGGGACCCGAGATTGCGCCTCGCGCTCTGCGAGCGACTGATGTTCCTTGGAGGCGGGCCGGATCGCATCTCCGCGGTGAGCGTCGCGAACCTCCTCGGCTCGACCTGGAGGTTCGGGTGCCAGCGGATCCGGGGCGGGCTCTACCGCCTCGTGAACTCCCTCGTCGCGGCGATCCGGGAGAAGGGGGGGACGGTGAAGGCCGGGAACGCCGTCGAGGAGGTGGCGCCGGAGGGGGGCGGGCTCGTGCTCGAGGCCTCGCCGGGGGGGCGGCTCCGCGCCGCGCAGGTCCTCGTCGCGTGCGACCCCGTCGCCTTCCTCGATCGCGTCTGGCGAGGTCCCCTCCCGGAGGGTGACGCGCTCGACCGGGCGCGAGCCTTCCCGCGATCGGGCTCGTTCTTCCTCGCCTACCTCGGCGTGCGGGGGCGCTTCCCGGAGGCCCCCGCCTCGTTCGGGGTCTTCTCCGACCCGGAGGGGACGGACTTCGAGGACTCGCGGCTCGAGGGGGACGCCCCCACGTTCGGCGTCGGCGTCGCGACGAACGTCGATCCATCCCTCTCGCCGGAGGGGTGCTCGACGGTGGTCGTGCACGCGTTCGTCCCGGCGGGGCGCTCGCTCGCCGAGGGGGAAAGGAGGCGCCTCCTCGAGCGCGCCCTCGTCCGGCTCGATCGGTTCCTCCCCGGCGTCGCGAGCCGGGTCGAGTGGAGCGAGACGGCCGGCCCCGCGACCCTCGAGCGCTACACGCGGAACCCCGGGGGAGCGGCCTACGGGTTCGCCCAGACCCCCGAGAGGTTCCGGCTCGCGCGCGATCTCGCCGCCTCCGCGCCGCCCGGGATCCGGTTCGCCGGGCACTGGACGGGGTTCGGCGGGGGGGTCCTCGCCGCGGCCCTCTCCGGCTACGTCGCGGCGCGCGATCTTCTCGGCGTCCCGGCGGCGGCCCGCTAGCGGCCGAACGACCTGCCGCCCACCCGCATCCGGAGGAGGGCGGGCGTGCCGTCCCTTCCCACCCTCAGGTCGACGAGCCCGCGCCGACCGGAGGCGTTCAGCAGGTCCTCGATCTCCGTCCGTCGATCCTCGGGAATGAAGAAGCGGCTGGCGTCCCCGATGCGCGCTCGCCGACCGTCCCAGCGGCCGAGGATGGAGACGCGATCGGGGTGCGGAGCCGGTCTCTCCCGGGTGACGGAGACCGGGGTCCAGGCCGGCTCCGCCCGCTCGACGGTCACCCAGAGCGGTTCGTGCAGCTGGAAAGCGATCGTGTCCACCGCAGGTCGCTCCGCGACGTAGGCGAGGGTCACGTAGTAGCCCGAGAGGGGATCGAACGGGTCGACGGGCTCCGTCTCGAGCGCAATCTCCGTCCCGCCGCGCAGGGCGCCGACCGCCCGGAAGGGCATCGAGACGAGGATCCCCACCTGGGTGAGGAGGACGACGGCGATCCCGAGGTGCCTACGCATGGGCGGCTCCCCTCACCCGCCTCTCGAAGGCGAGCCCGACCGTGAGCACCGCGATCCCGGAGGCGACGAAGACGGTCGCCTTGAGGAGGAGGCCCGTGTCGTACTCGAAGAAGCGCGACTGGACGAGGACACCGGCGAGCACGACCCCCAGCCAGAAGGGTCCGCGCTCCAGGCTCCGGACGGCGGAGGCGATGAGCAGGATCGAGAAGGCGGCGAGGACCGTGTTCGCCGCGGCCGTCATGCCGATGCCGGGGTTGGGCAACGCCATGGCGAGGAGGAGGAGGAGCGTCGAGCCGACGGGAAGGATCGGGCTCCAGGGGTCGCTCCAGGTCTGGGGCCGCTGCCGGAGCGCGGCCGCCGTCACCGTGACGGCGCCGAGGAGCGCCGGCGCGGCGATCCAGGCCCAGCCCCAGGTCCCGCGCGCGAGCTGGTCGAATCCGGATTCCTCGGCGATCCCCCGGAAGGAGGCGGTGTAGACGACGGAAAGCCAGGTGGCGAGCCCGAGACGGGAGGCGGGGGTGGCGAGTCGAGCCCCCTCGCTCTCCGCGGGGAAGGCCGAGGGGAGGGAGAGGAAGAGGGCGGCGAGGGCGAGGAGGCTCGTCAAGATCGCCGCTCCCTCCCCCGCCCCCTCGCCCGCGTGGACCGCCGCGGTGATCGCGATCGCGAGGAAGGTCCCGGAGAGGAGGAGGCGGGAGCGCTCGAGGCGCGCGAGCGGGACGAAGACGGCGGCGAGGAGGAGGGGCGTGAACGGGAAGACCCCCTCGTTCCTGTCGATGAACGCGCAGGCCCAGTAGGTTCCGAGCCCTACGGCGAGGAGGGCGTTCGGGACGCTGCGGAGCGCCCAGGCGGCGACGGCGGCGCCCGCGGCCCAGGCGCCGATCCCCTTCATGGAGTCCGAGTGGAGGTGGAAGATCTGCGCGACGAGGCCGATGTTCGCCCCGAAGATCAGGGTGCCGAGGAACGTGAGGGCGTGGCCGAGGCGGGGCGAGGTCCCCCGGACGCGCCAGAGCCAGTGACCGGCGAGGTGGGCGGCGACCATCGCGGACCCGATCAGCGCGAGCTTCCCCCCGGCGGGGAGGGCCTCCCAGTTCCACGCGACGAAGGAGACGATCCCCCCCCCGACGAGGAGCACGCCGAGGAGGTAGATCGCCGCGACGGAGGTCCTCCAGCCCGACTCGTTCAGCCGGTATCTCTCGGCGAGGAGGGCGGCGGCCCGCTCGTCGAGGAGGCCCTCCTGCCGCCAGCGCGGGAGCTCCGCGCGAAGCCTCGCGCGGAAGGCGCGGCCGCCGAGATCGAAGAGGTCCATGCTCCCTACGGCTCCCGCGGGAGGAGGGCGGCGAAGTACTCCGCGATCGCCGGGATGTCCGCCCGCATCTTCTCGAGGATGTCGGCGCCGTAGCCCTGGAAGGACCCTCCCCAGCCGCGGTACGAGAGGAGCTGCTCCCCCGTCTCCGCGTCGTGGAGCGAGGGGGTCATCCAGAGGCCGCTCCGGCCCGCGCCGAACCCGAACAGCACCCGGAGGGGGGTGCTCCCGAAGTGGACCTTCAGCGAGCAGCGGCACACGAGGGTCCGGCCCGGCTCGATCTCCGATTTCCGGGAAAACACCTTCTCGAATCGACCCGTGTTCGACAGCGCGTCGCTCAGGGAGATCTCGGCGAGCAGCTTGAACTCGCGCAGGATCTCGTCGACTTTCTCGCTGCGCCTGGCGGTCGTCGAAATCGTCGCCTCCTCCACGTAGACGGCGGAGTACCTCGACCAGTCCACGTCCGGCTTCGCGAAGAAGCGGGGCTCGGCCTCCTTCGCCGATCGGCAGCCGGCCGCGAGCGCCGGGCCGAGGAGCGCGAGGCGGAGAGCCTGCCGGCGGAGATTCATGGGGGATCTTTCGGGTCGAGCCCCCTCGACGGGTGAGGGAAAGTAGCGGGTTCGGGCGCCCGTTCAACGTCGCATAGAATCGGCCCGCCGATGGCCTCCGATCTCGAGTCCCGCGTCCGCGGCACGATCGTGCGGAGCCTCCGCCTCAAGAAGGGGCCCGAGGAGCTCGAGCCGGAGGCCCCGCTCTTCGGGGGGAGCCTCGGCCTCGACTCGATCGACGCTCTCGAGCTCGTCCTCGCCGTCGAGCGCGACTTCGGGGTGCGGATCCAGGACGACGCGGTGGGGCGGGAGGCGCTGCGGTCGGTCCACGCCCTCGTCGCGTTCCTCGAGCCGAGGATCGGGAAGGATGCGATCCCCCCGACCTGATCCCCGCTCCCTCGCCGGAGCCCTCCCCCACCGCCCTCCGTTCCGCTTCGTGGACGAGGTGCTCGAGGTCTCGCCGGGGGAACGGATCGAGGCGGCGCGGGTCTTCCGGCGGGAGGAGGAGTTCTTCCGCGGCCACTTCCCCGGGGACCCGATCGTTCCCGGCGTCCTCCTGGTCGAATGCATGGCCCAGGCGGCGGGGCTCGCCGAGGAGGACCCGGGCGGAGCGCGGCTCGCGCGGATCGACGGGGCGAGGTTCCTCGCGCCCGTCCGCCCCGGCGACCGCGTCGTCGTCACGATGCGGCGCGCGGCGAGCTTCGGGCCCGCGGTCCGCTACGAGGGGGAGTGCCGCGTCGAGGGGAGGGTCGTCGCGGAGGGGGCCGTGACGCTGCGGACCGGCTCCGGGGAGGCGGGGCGCGGATAGCGGCGAAGGAGGAAGCGCGTCGTGAGCCCGAGGAACCGCCAGGTGTCGGTCACCGCGCGGATGTGGCTCGGGCGGGGCTGGTGGTAGATGCACCGGACGGGCACGTTCGCGACGGAAAAGCCGAGCCTCCCCACCTGGAGGAGGATCTCCGATTCGGTGTCGAACCGGGAGGTGCGGAGCCTGAGCGCGCGGACCGCGGCCGCCTCGTAGAGCTTGAGGCCGCACTGGCTGTCGGCGGCGTCGATGCCGGCGATCGCGGAGATCAGCCGCGACATGAGGCGGTTCGTGACGAGGCGCACGAGGCTCATCCCCCGGGGATCGTCGAGCCGGTTGCCGACGACGACGGCCGCGCCCGACTCACGGGCGGCGCGCACGAGCGCCCCGAGGTCGGCGGGATCGTGCTGGCCGTCGCCGTCCATCGTCGCCAGACGGGGGAATCCGAGGGCGAGCCCGCGCTCGAAGCCCGTGCGGAGCGAGGCCCCCTTCCCCCGGTTGGCGGCGTGGCGGAGGACCTCCGCCCCGGCGGCCCGGGCGATCGGGGAGGTCCCGTCGTCGCTTCCGTCGTCGACGACGATCGTGTGCGCGCCGCGGGCCCGCAGCGAGCGGACGAGGGAGGCGATCGTCCCCGCCTCGCGGTAGGCGGGGACGACGACGCAGACGCCGGCGAGCTCCTTCGGGTCGGGGGGGGACAGGGCTACTTCGGGTGGGACCGGTTCCACTCCTCGATCCAGCGGCTCATCGCCCGGTGCGCCTGCGCCTGCGTGGAGAGGCCGAGGATGCCGAAGGTCGCCCAGTTGGCGACGTGGTGGCTCCCCGCCGTGAGCTCGAACGCCGAGCCCTTCGCGGCCGGGGTGATGTGGAAGTCCGCCAACGTGCGGTGCCCCCCGGGGCTCGCCTTGATGCCGCGGAGGTCGCTCCCCGTGTCCCCGGGGTGCGTGAACCACCCCTGGTTCTCGAGGGAGGTCTTCACCTCTCCCCGGAGCGCGTCGGGGCTCATCGCGTAGGTGAAGTCCGAGGCGGGCCAGCGGCCGATCTCCGTGGCGCAGGAGGCGCCGAGGAGGGGGAGCGCGGCGGCGAGGAGGCGGATCGTCAGTTTCATCTCGTGAGCTTCGCGGGGGCGCGCATTGTAGGAACCGACCTTCCCCGGTCCACGGCCTCGCGTTAGAAACGCCCCGTGGATCCCCTTCCCGAGCTGCGGGCGTTCGTCGTCGAGGATCTCCTCCTCGGGGAGGCGCCCCCGGGATTCGACGAGAAGGCCCCGCTCCTGCGCGCGATCGACTCCCTCGGCGTGCTGCGGCTCGTCGCGTTCGTCGAGAAGCGCTTCGGCGTGCGGATCCCCGACCGCGAGGTCGTCCCGGCGAACTTCGAGAGCCTCGAGCGGCTCGCCTCGAGCGTCCGGAAGCTCCTCCCCGGCAGATGAGCCGGCTCGGGCCGGTCGATCGCTTCCTCCTGATGATCGACCGGGCCGCGCGGCGCGCGGGGCTCGCCGGGAACC
>CBRGOK010000254.1:0-6042 GCA_967798035.1 uncultured bacterium | reverse complement strand
GCCGTCCCGGGGGGGGGCGGCGGCCCGGCGGGATGGGGGGGGTACGGCCGGGACGACCCCCCGGCGGCGCCCGTTCCGTGGCCGCCGGGTCAGCGCCAGTCCCGGAGGAGGGGGAACCGGTTCGGCGTGACGAAGACGACCTCCCCCGGGCTCGCGGCGAGGGTCCCCCCCTCGTGCTCGACGGTGACCAGGCCCGAGACCGCCGCGACCTCGAGGATCGGCCAGGCGGCGAGGACCAGCCCCGTCTCGGAGGCCCACGCCCTCGTCTTCTGGTCCGCGCCCGATTCGAAGGATTCCCAGGAGGCCCAGAGCCGCGCGACGTAGGCGGCGGGCCCGCGCGCCTCGATCCGGGAGCCCTGGACCTCGAGGACGGAGAGGCGTGCCGGCTGGACGTCGATGCGGACGGGGCCGGAGAGGAGCCGATCCGGGTCTGACGACTCCACGACGCAGACGGGGCTGGCGAGGGGGCGATGCCGGTCGGGGACCGACTCGGGCCGGCCGGAGGGACGAAGCGGAAACGCGATGAACGCCGCGACGGCGAGACCTGCGGCGAGCCCGAGCACGCGCCTGATGCGCGCGCCCGCCCGCGGAGGCGAGGGGACGAGGGTGGCCGGCGCGGCGGGTGGGGCGGGGGCGGGCTCCAGGCCCGAGGCCTTGCCTTCGAGGAGGGCCTGAAGCACCACTCGCTGGATCTCCGCGGGCTCCGGCGGGCGGAGTTCTCCGTCCGCGTCGCGCCGCCCGGCGGAGCGGAGGAGGGCCCTCACCTTTCCGTAGTCGGCTTCCGCGGCGCGGCAATCGGCGCAGGAGGCGAGGTGCTCCCGGACCGCCGGTTCATCGGAGGGGGACAGGTCCCCGTGGGCCATCCCGACCAGGAGCGGCCTCGCGTCTTCGCAGTTCATCGCCGGGTTTCCCTCATCGTCATCGGCGTGTGGGTGGGGGTGGCGGCGTGGGCCCATAGCGGGTTGCCGCCCGGGGGACGTTGGGGGCGGGGGGGGGCCCGAGGGAAAGGCGGCGGGGGGCCAGGGAAAGGCGGCGGGGGGGCCGGTCGGTCGGCCCCTCCTCGCCTGACGGAGGGTCGATGGACCCGGCGGCCTCCCATGAATGGAGGGAGGCCGCCAGGGGGATCGACGACGGTTTCGTGCGCGGGCGGGTCCGGCGGCGCGGCCCGTCAGATCTGCCGGCACTCCTCGAAGCGGGTGTCGTCGTCGCAGTGGTACTGGATGCAGAGGAAGGAGATGCAGTTCCCCTCAAGGTCGCACACCGAGATCTCGTACCGGCCCGTCTCCTCGCAGATCGGGTCCACCGGCACCGGGGCCGTATCGCGGCGGGCGGGGATCCAGTTCTCCTGGGGAGGCGGCGTGTTCCTCACCTTGCGGTCCTTGAGCTTGTCGATCATGGGCCAGATCTTCCCGATCATCAGGTTCTCGAAGTCCTGCTTCTTCAGGTTGCGGAAGTCGGCCCCCTCGTGGAGGCGGAGCGTCAGCAGCTCCTTGCCGTGGCGGATCCTCGCCCGGGGGGGAGTCGGGGTAAGGACGTCGTTGTCGTCGGGCATGGTTCGTCTCCTCGATCGAAAGAACCCTCTCTGGAAGAAACCACGCGGATCGACGGGAGCCGGGAAGGCCCCTGGGTCGAGACGCGCGGACACGATGCAATGCTCACGGGCTCGCGCTCTTCGCGCACCGGAAGCCGACGTCCACGGTCGCGATCCCCGGCGCCATCTTGCTCCGCATGAAGCAGGGCTCGGGCGGCAGCCTCCAGGAGTCGCCGCGGATCACGCGCTCGGGCCAGGGAAACGGATCGCCCCACTGGAACCCGTCCAGCCGGGGGGCCCACGTGTCCCGCACCCACTCCCGAACATTCCCGGCCATGTGGAGGAGGCCGAAGGGGCTCGCCCCCTCCGGCCGCGAGTCGACGGGCTCGGGGCCGGAATCCGTCGCGCCGAGCTTCCGGGCCTCGCGGTCGAAGGAGCCGTTCACGACGGCGCGCTCGGGGTCGAACCGGGGTCCGTACGGGTAGAGGAGGCCGTCCGCCCCCCGGCACGCGACCTCCCACTCGACGTCGGTCGGCAGCCTCTTGCCCGCCCACTCCGCGTAGACCTCCGCGTCGTGCCAGGTCACGTCGGAGACCGGGAGGCGCTCCTTGCCCGCGGGGAAGGAGCCCCGCGCGATCCTCCAGGACTTGGGCGGGGGGTGGCCCGATTCGCGGAGGAACCGCGCGTAGGCCTCGTTCGTGACCTCGGTCCGGTCGATGTAGAACTCCGCGACCTCCGCCTCCCTCGGCGAGAGGGCGGTCGTCTTCCCCTTCGGCGGAGTGAAGCCCACGGGGTACGTCCCCGCCGGGATCCGGACCATCTCCGCCACGACCTCCTCCGTGCGCCGCAGGGTTGCGTGGAGTCTCCGGCCGGAGTCGGCCCGGCCGAGGGCGAGGAGATACTCGCCGAATCCGAAACCGGCCTTGACCACGAGCATGCGGTGCGTGCCGTGGGGGAGGAGGACCGCGGGGATCGGCGTGATCCCGACCGGCCGCGGGACCTCCTTCGAGCCGGGCTCCCCGGGGAGGATCGTGACGTCGGCGCCGGGAGGCTCGGAGGTGATCTCGACGGCGGCGAACGGGAGCGCCTGGTCCCGCTCCCTGCGGAGCGCCGGGTCCTCGCGCAGCTCGAGCGCGGCGTCGAGCGACCGCACGGCGAGGAGGAGCGAGGCCTCGGTCGGCCGGGCGCGGAACTCGTCGAGATTCCGGTAGCCCTCCCCCTTCAGCCGGTCGAACTCCGCGCGGACGGCGCGCTCGACCTCCTCGAGGCCCGCAAGAGCCGCGGGCACCTCCCCGAAGTCCTCCCGCACCCGGAGGAACCCCGCTCGCGCGTCGACCCATCTCCCCGCGGCCTTCGCCTGCTCGGCGCCGCGCAGGGCGTCCCCGATCCGCACGCGCCGGAAGGCGGCGGGAACCGCGACGCTCCCGACGAGGAGCGCCGCGGTCGCGAGGGAGCCGACCCAGTGGCGGCGCAGGAAGCGCCAGCCCCTCACGACGGGACCGGGCGGCTGGGTCCGGATCGGCTCGTGCCGAATGAAGCGCCGCAGCTCCTCGGCCATCTCGGAGGCGTGCGCGAAGCGGTGGTCGGGGTCCTTCTCCATCGCCCTCAGGGCGATCACCTGGAGGTCCCGCGGCACGTGCGGATTGAGGCGACGGGGGGAGGGGGCCTCCTCGAGGAGGACCTTCCGCAGCACCTCGTGCGAGGTCTTCCCCGTGAAGGGGACCGAGAGGGTCAGCAGCTCGAAGAGCGTCACCCCGAGCGAGTAGACGTCCGTGCGGCGGTCGACCTCGATCCGCCCGGCCATCGCCATCTCCGGGCTCATGTAGGGGTAGGTGCCGAGGAGGTCCCCGGTGCGCGAAAGCGTCTCCAGGTTCTCGTCCCGGGCGAGGCCGAAGTCGGCGAGGAGGGGGGCGAGGCGCCGGTCGAGGAGGACGTTCTGCGGCTTGACGTCGCGGTGGATCACGCCGTGGGCGTGGGCGAAGGCGAGGCCGTCGGCGACCTCGGCCACGATCCGCGCCACCGCGCCGAAGTACCCGAGATGCGGGATCGCCGGCGTCGCGCCCTCCTCGTCCTCCTCCTCGGGGGGGCCGGCGATTTCCCGGACGAGGGACGACAGGTCGAGCTGGGCGAAGTCCTTCGGACGGTCCTCGCGGAGCCGGGCCAGGAGTCGGGAGAGGCTCGCCCCCTCGACGTACTCCATGGCGTAGAAGCGGTAGCCCCGGGTCTCCCCAACGGTGTACACGGCCACGAGATTGGGGTGGCGCAGCCGCGCGGCGGTCTCCGCCTCCCGGCGGAAACGCTCGATGCTCTGGGGCGATTGGGTGAGGGGCGCGGCGAGGAGCTTCAGGGCCACCTTCCGCGGGAGGGAGATCTGATCCGCCAGGAACACGACCCCCATTCCTCCCCGCCCCAGCTCGCGGAGGATGCGGAAGTCCCCGAGGACCGTCTCCCGCGGCAGGGGGGTCCGCGAGCCCTTCACCAGCCGTTCGAGCGCTTCGATCGTGTCGAAGTGCTCCGCGAGCTCGGCCCGCACGTGGGGATTGCGCTCGAGGAACTCCGAGGGCTCCGGCGCTTCCCCCCTCGCGCGCCGATCGAGGAACTCCGACAGCAGTTCCCGGACCTCCGCGTTCGTCCCGGTCATGCCACTCCCTTCCTTTCCCCTCCTCGCGAGTCGAGGCCCATCGCCTCCCGGCAGGCCTCGAGCGCGCGTTCCTGCAGCTTCCGGACCGCCCCCTCGCTCCTCCCGACACGGGCGGCGATCTCCCGGGTCGAGAGATCCTCGAACACCCTCAGGCGGATCACCTCGCGGTAGCGGGGGGGGAGCTTCGAGAGGACCTTCCGGAGCGCCTCGACCATCTCGCGCTGGTTCGCCTGGGACGAGGGGCTCGGGTCCTCGCAGGGGATCGCCTCGGCGACCCGCATCCCCCCCGAGGACTCCCCGGGCCCCGACTCGTCGATCGACTGTGGAGGGCCCCCGCCGCGCCGAATGCAGAAGTGGCGCCTCGCGAGGGAGGCCATCCGGTTCCGGACGATCGTCTCGAGCCAGCGCAGGAACGCCCCTTCGCTCGGGAAGGCGGCCTCCCCGATCCCCCGGTAGATCGCGATCAGGACGTCCTGCATCACGTCCTCCGGCTGCATCACCATGCTCAAACGCGCGTCCATCTTTTCCGCGATCGCCCGCGAGAGGAACTCGCGGTAGGCCGCCATCAGTCGGTCGAACTCCTCCCGGTCCCCTCTCCGGACGGACCGGAAGAGCGCGCCGCGCTCCGGCCGTTCGCCTCGGACCGCGCCGGCGTCCGCCGCCTCCCCGGCCGACCTCCGCCGGCTCCTCGACCCCGTCCGAGAGAGCCACCCCACAAGCCCTCCCGCGATCCCCAGGCGCTGAGTCCGGGCCATCCTCTCTCTCTCCCTCGGCCGGAGCGGGGCCCTACCCCCCGCCGGCCGAGTCGCTGGGATCTCTCGGGAGGGGGTCCCCCCTCGCAGCGCCCGTCCCCCGCGAAGGACGGCCTGCGTCCCGTGCCCTGGGCTGCGGACCTCGACCCTCCACCGCCACCGACCGACCGTGCTCGGCTCGCCGTTCATGGGAAAGGGGAGGCCTCATCCGTGTCGCTCTCCGCGCCTATTCCGGAGAACGCAAGTGGGGCGGGATTGCGACACGGCCGCCCCTGCGCGAACGGCCCGAGGACGCGTCGGCGCCGTTCGTAACGCCCTATCTCAGGAGTACATCAGGCGGTCGCGCGGGTCCCGCCGGTCGATCAGTTCGTGGCGAGGCCCAGGGCCTGCTGGATCGCGGGCCACTCCTCCCTGGCCTGGTCCCGGCCCTGCTTCAGCGCGGCCTTGATGTGGTCCGGGTCGAAGTCGAGGGTGTCGATCACGAGCTTCTTCGGGGCGAGGGTGTAGGTCGGGATCACGGAGTACTCGCGGAGGAACTCGCGGAGCGGCGCGAGGGCCCGGCGACTCGCCCGCTCGAGGAGGTCCGTCACGGATCCGGCGTTCCTGCGTTCTAGGGAGGTGGAGAGTTCCGCCAACACCAAGAACGGAGAGAGATCCATGACCCGATCTGGACTGCGTGGTATGGGCTGGGAGCGCGACCTTCCCGACTTCCGCGACTACACGGCCGCCGCGGAGCCGGTGAAGTCGATCCTCGCGAAGTCCCGCCGCCTGAGCGCGACGGTCGGGGCAGCCGTGCCATCCTCCGTCGACCTGCGGCAGTGGTGCTCGCCGATCGAGGACCAGGGGGACCTCGGCTCCTGCACGGCGAACGCCGGAGTCGCTCTGCTGGAATACTTCGAGCGCCGCGCGTTCGGATCCCATCTCGATGCCTCGCGGCTCTTCCTCTACAAGGTCACGCGAAACCTCCTCGGCTGGACGGGGGACCAGGGGGCGTACCTCCGGGACACGATGAAGGCGATGGTCCTCCTCGGGGTCCCCCCGGAGGAGTACTTCTCCTACGACGTCGCCAGGTTCGACGACGAGCCCTCCGCCTTCTGCTACTCCCTCGGGCAGAGCTA
>CBRGOK010000253.1:0-6042 GCA_967798035.1 uncultured bacterium | reverse complement strand
ACGGCGTCGACGGTCGAGTTCACCCCCTCCTCGTCCGGGTACTGGAGGTTGAAGTACCCCCCGCGGGTGACGCCGGGGGCGCCGGCGCGCCGCCGCCCCGAGTCGGGGAAGGGGGTCTGCGCGAGGGCCTCCTCGAGCCGGCGGATCTCCCCCGCGACGGGGCCCGGCGGCGCCCCCTCGGCGGGGAGGACGATCCCGCGGGCCGCCAGCGCCGCGCGGAGATCCTCGATCATGCGCCGCTGCGCCTCGAGCTCCTTCGCCTGGGCTTCGACGCGCCGCTCGAGGTCCCGGGCGCGGTCGTCCTGCCCCTCGCCGGGGGCGCCGAAGAGGAGGAGGGGGAGGAGGGAGCGCATGCCGCGAGACCCTATTGAGACTGATTCTCAATTGCAAGGCCCTCCCCCGCCGCCTCCCCCTCCCCGCCTCAGACGTCGACGGGGACGCGGACGGCGGGCCGCAGGAAGACGAGGGCCACCCGGACTTTCCGTCCGGGGAACGCGGAGCCGACCGCCTTCGCGTAGGCCCCGCAGGCGGGAGCGTAGCCCGCCGACCGCTTGACCGCGCCGGCGGCGTCGACCGCGTCGGTCTTCCAGTCGAGGACGAGGAGGGATCCGTCCTCCTCCTCCGCCACGACGTCGGCGGTCCCGCGCACCGATCTTCCCTCCCCTTCGAGGAGGACCGGCAGCTCCCTCGCCCGGATCCGCAGACGCGCAACCTCCCCGGCGAGGGGAGAGCCGAGGAAGCCCCGCAGCACCTCCTCCGCCTCGCGGAGGATCTCCGCCCGCTCGGGGTCCGCGAGTCCGAGCCCTTCCGCCGTCCGCGAGACCGCTTCACGGAGCCCGCCGACGTCCCCTCCGAAGTCCCACGACTCGAGGACGCCGTGGCAGACGGTCCCGACGAGCCTCCCGCGTCCCTCCCGCCGCGACGTCGGCCTCTCCCCTTCCTCCTCCCCGGGAGCCTCGGAGTCGCGCAGGGGCTCCTCCTCCTTCGGGCCGAGGCTCCCCGCCGTCACGAGGAGGGGAGACCGCTCCTCGCTCCGGAACGCCTCCTCCCGCGCCGACCATGCGGCGGCGAGACGGGCGGGGTCGGGAGCGGCCATCGCCGCGGGCGCCCCCTCGCGTCGAGGCCGCGCGGCGCTCGCGGGTGGAGCGAGCCGCAGGAGGATCTCGCCGCTCCCGACGCGGAGCGTCCGCTCGCTCTCCTCCTCCGGTCCGGAGGGGACCGGGAGATCCTCCTCCCGCGCCCGCTCGAGGGCGTCGAGGAACGACTCCCCGCTTCCCCTCGTGCGCGCCGCGCTCAGGACGAGCCTCGATCGCGCACGCGTCGTCGCCACGTAGAAGAGCCGCACGCGCTCCGTCTCCTGGCGCTCCCGGTCCCGCCCCTCCAGGAAGACCTCGGCAGGGGTCCGGAACTCCCCGAGGCGCGCCCCCGCGGCCTCCGCCGCCCAGTCGAACCGCGCGCCGATCCACTCCCCGGGCCCGGCTCGTGCGCCCGACCGGCAGCCCGGGAGGAAGACCACCTCGAACTCGAGGCCCTTTGACCGGTGGATCGAGAGCACCCGCACGGCGTCGACCGATTCCTCGAAGCGGGGAGCCTCCCCCTCCTCCACCCCTTCCTCAGCCCTCCGGCGCAGCTCCGCCACGAGGCGGGCGAGGGTCATCGCCGGCTCCTCGGCCAGCACGCGCGCCTGCGCGCGGATCTTCGCCAGGTTCGCGGCGGCCTGCCCGCCGCGGAAGCCGGCTCCGGCGAGAGTCGCGAGCGGGAGGCGGTCGAAGAGGGAGGTGAGGAACTCCCCGAGCGTGCGCGAGGCCGCCTCCTCCCGCGCTGCGCGGATCTCCCCGTAGAGGGGCGCCAGGGAGGCGGAGAAGGGAAGGCCGGAGGGGGGAGGCCGGCGCGTGTCGAGCCCGCCGCTCTCGGCGAGAGCGAACAGCTCGCGGTCGGTGAGGGCCCCGAGCGGGGAGCGCAGAACCCCCGCGAGGGCGAGCCGATCGTCGGGGTTCTCGATCGCGGCGAGGAGGTTGACGAAGTCGAGGACCTCGGGGCAGGAGTGGAAGAACTTCTCCCCCTCGGAGGCGACGGGGATCCCGCGCCGCGCGAGGGCCCCGAGGTAGACCTGCGCGCGCGTGAGGACGCGGAAGAGGAGGGCGACCGACCTCCAGGGACGTCCTTCCCCACGCAGGCGCAGGATCTCCTCGGCGATCGACTCGGCCTCGTGCCGCGCGGCCTCCTCGGCCGGGATCGGATCGGCGCCGCGGTGCCAGAGTCGCAGCTCGACCGCGGGCCCCTTTCCGGGCTCCGTCGGTCCGGGAGCGAGCGCTTCGTAGGCGGGCTGGAAGGGGCCCGGCACGAAGAGGGGCCCGAAGAGCCCGTTCACGACCTCGAGGATCCGCGGATCGCTCCGGAAGCTCGTCGAGAGGGTCTCCCGCGCGCCCCCCTCGAGGACGCTCTCCCGGACCCGGCCGCAGGCGTCGAGGTCGGCCCCGCGGAAGGCGTAGATCGACTGCTTGTCGTCCCCGACGAGGAAGAGCTTCCCGGGCGCCGGCCGCGCCTCGCGCCCGCTCGCGGCATGGCTCCCCTCCTCCTCGGCGAGGAGGAGGACGATCTCCCCCTGGACGGGATCCGTGTCCTGGAACTCGTCGACGAGGATCGCGCGAAACCGGCGCTTCCAGCGGTCCCGGACCTCGCGGTGGGTGAGCAGGACGCCCCGGGCGAGGGTCAGGAGTCCGTCGAAGGAGACCCAGCCGGCCCGCAGAAACTCCTCCCGGAACCGCTGCGCGAAGGGGAGGAGCGTCGCGGCGAGGTCGGCAGCGAACGCGGGGTCGTATCCGGCGAGCGCGAGCGAGATCCGCCACAGCCGCTCGACCCGCTCGACCTCATCGTCCTCCCACCCCTTCACCGCCCCGACGCTCGCGATGGCCCGGAGGGATTCCCCCGTCGCGGCCGCCCCCTTCCCTTTCCCCGCCCGCTGCGCCGCGAGGAACTTCTCCGCAGCGATCGCCGCCTTCTCGACGTTCCGGTCCTTCCCCGTCCCTCGCGCGAACGCGGCGAGCCGGGCCGCCTCCGAAGCCGCCCCGTCGATCCACTTCCGGTACGGCGCCGAGTCCGGCGGCTCGAAGATCCGCTCCAGCTCCTCCGCAGGAATCTGGAAGGAGGCGAGCGCCTCGGCGAGCGCGCGGAGGTCCGCGAGACTCGCGCGCTCGAGGAGCCGGAGCCAGCGTTCACGGTCGCGCCCCTCGCGTCCACCCAGGGCCTCGGCGAGATAGCGGTCCCAGGCCGCGCCGAACAGGAACGCGCGGGCCTCCCCCTCGTCGACCGCGAAGGCGGGATCGACGCCGGCCTCGAGGGGGGCGGATCGGAGGATCTCGGAGGCGAGGGCGTGGAGGGTCGTCACCCGCGCCCGCTCGAGGGAGGGGAGGATCTCCCGCGCGCGCGACGCGAGTTTCGCGGCCTCCAGGCCGTGCGTGGTGCGGATCCGTTGCTCCGCCTCCGCGAGCCACGCGCGCCGTCCCTCGTGAGCCGGGAGGGCGCGCCCGGCGAGCCCGTCGAGCGCTTCCCGGAGGCGCAGGCGCATCTCCCCCGCGGCCTTCTCGCCGAACGTGACGGCGAGCAGTTCCTCTGGGGGCACCGGCAAAACGAGTCCCGCCTTCCCCTTCCGCTCCCCGAGGAGGAGGTGGAGCGCGCGCTCGACGAGGAGGGTCGTCTTCCCCGTCCCCGCGCTCGCCGTGACGACGACGCTGCGGTCGAAGGTCGCTGCCGCCCGCCTCCTGGCCTCGGCGTCCGGGAGTCGCGCCGCGCTCATCCCTTCGCCTTTCCCCCGTGACCCGGGACGTCCTTCGCGGCGAGCGCCTCCATCGCGAGCGCGGCGGGCGAGCGGGACGCTCGCCACCGGGAGGGGTAGTGCCCCTTCCGGCACACCGCCCCGAAGTCGCATTTCCCGCAGGGGCCGTTGCTGTCCTCGCCCGGAGTGATCGGGAACCCTCCCCCCTGGATCCCGTCGAGGATCGCGCGGAGCGTCGCTCCGCACTCCTTTCCGGCGGGCGACTCCCAGAAGCCCTCCGCCAGTCCCTCGAGCCGCTCGAAGCGCTCCTCCGCGCGCGGCGCGAGGACGAAGAAGGTCGAGGTTCCTCGCGCCCCTTCGCCGAGTTTCTCCCGGGCGAGGACCTGGTAGATCGGCGGCTGGAGCCTCTCCCCCCTCAGGGCCGGTCGCTCGAATCCCCCCGTGAGGTGGCGCGGGTTGCCGCTCAGCGTGAACTTGTAGTCGACCACCCGGAACCTCCCCTCCTTGCCTCCGTCGATCCGGTCGAGCCTCCCGAACGCCCGCACCGGATCTCCCCCGATCGGGAGAGGTGCAGCGGCCTCCTCCTCGAGGAACTTCGGGGCGAGCCCCTCCTCGAGGAGGGCGTCGAGGTCCATGCGCAGCGCTTCGCCGAGAAGGTTCCGGATCTCCCGCTTCCAGTGCTCCCAGGCGAGGGGGTAGCCGACCGGGCGGCTCGCCTCGAATCGGGCGAAGCCCTCCGCCGCGGCCCGATCGAGGCGCGCCCCGAGGTTCTCGCGCAGCGCGGCGAGGGTTTCGCGCCCCTTCGCGACCCCCTCGTAGAAGCGCCGCAGGACGTCGTGGCACAACTCCCCCGCCTCGAGCGGGCCGAGCGTCTCGAAGGCCTCCGGGTCCTCGAGCGGCTCAAGCCGGAGGACGGCGTGCGCGAAGTACTGGAAGGGACAGCGCGCGTACCGCTCGAGCGCGGTCGGCGAGACTCCTCGTTCCAGGAGACCGTCCCAGAACCTCCGGAGCGGCCCCGTCTCCCCGTCGCGGGCGCCGTCCGCGTCGAACGTCTCGATCGCGTCGAGGAAGCGCAGACCCCGCTCGAGGAGGCCGGGGAGGGCATTCCGTTCCGGACGAGCCTGCGCGGCGGCCCGCGACGCGGGGAGGGGATCTCCCCCGGCCCATCGCGCCGCGAGAGCCGCCTCCGCGGGCGTGAGAAGGTCGGGGCTCCACAGCCCCCCCGACGAGAGACGGCTCTCGAGGGGGCCGGGCACCTCCGTCCGCGCGAGACCTCCCGTCGCTCGATCGAGTTCCTCGAGGAACCAGGAGGGGTTCGCGGGCCGCCCCCGGTCGTCCCGGCGCCGCCACACGAGGAGGGCCCGGCTCCGGCCGGCGGCGAGGAGGAGAGGAAAGAGGAGGCGCTCCTCCTCGAGCGCCTCCCCCTTGAGCGGGAGCGGATGCCCGAGGATCGGCTCGAGCCGTCTCCGCTCCGCGTCGGGAAGGAGCGGGTCCTCGGCCCCGCGACGGGGCCAGACCAGCTCGTTCACGCCGAGGAGGAGGAGCGCCTCGCAGGTCCGCCCCCGGGCTGCCTCGGGCGCGAGGACCCGGACTCCTCGACCCTCGAACGAGGGGCCGGGGAGCGCGGCTTCCCGGACGGCCTGGGCGAAGAGGTCCGCGAATCGGGGAAACTCGACTGCCCCGCCAGGCACACGCGCGATCTCGTCGAGGATCCTCTCCACGGCCTCGCGCGTCGCCTCCGGCGGGCTCCCGCCGGATCCGAGAAGTCGGCCGAGCCGCTCGCGGAAGGACTCCACGTGGCCGGCCCAGGTCGCGCGGCCCCGTTCGAGGGAGAGATCGCGACGCAGGCCCGCGACGATCTCTCGCAACCTTCGCGCCTCGCGCGTCCAGATCTCGGGCTCCATTCCCCCTCTCTCCTCGTCCGCGCCTTCTCGGGCCCGCGCGGGCTTCACCTCCCGCGAGAGCCGATCCCAGTCCTCTCCCCCGGCGATGCCGAGGGCCCGCGTGATCCGGTCCCAGACCTCGGGGATCGGGGGCGCTCCGTCGGCGGGGAGGAAGGCGGGAGACGCGACGAGATCGAGGAGGTCCCTCCGCGGAAAGTCCGAGCCGACGAGCCGCGCGAGCGCGACGGCCGCCTTCGCGAAGGGGTGGGAGCCGAGGGGCGGTCCCGTCGCGCTCGCGTAGGGGATCCGGTGCTCGGGGAAGACCTCCCGGATCACGGGCAGATGGGCGGCGAGGTCCCGCGAGACGACCGAGATGGCGTGGGA
>CBRGOK010000252.1:0-6044 GCA_967798035.1 uncultured bacterium | reverse complement strand
TCCCGCGGCCCACCCGCTTCTCGACGAGGGCGGGGGATCCGGAGGGGTCGGTGTACACCGCGGGAACCACAGCCCCCTCGTCGGGCTCGACCTGGAAGAACCGGAAGACCGACGTGTCGGAGAGGAGGAGGGCGTAGCGCGGATCGGTGAAGAACCGGAAGGCGGGGTACCGTGGGTCTCGCAGCACGAGGCGGAAGGGGGGACCCTCGCGTCCCGAGGTCGAGCGCAGCTCCCCGATCTTCGCCGGGAGCAGCCCTCCCCCGTCGGGACGGCGGAGTCGCGCGTGGTAGTAGGACGGCTCGACCCGTTCCCCCAGCCACAGGAGGAGCGCCCCGCCCCCGGCGACCCAGGGCTCGAGCCGCTCGACGATCCGGTCCGAGAGGCTCTCGAGGTTCGGCAGGACCACGACGTCGTAGTCGGCGAGGTTCTCCTGGTCGGCGTTGAACCGGCTCCGGTCGACGACGGTCGGCAGGAAGGGGGGGGACCCGGCCGATTCCTCTTCCTCGGGAGGCCGGAGCGCGGTCATGAGCGGACCCGTCTCCCAGAGCTCGGGGTCCTCCGTCATCTCCGACTCGACGAGGAGGACGCGGATCGGGGGCCGGACGAGGAGGCCGTAGCCGCGCCGGTCGTCGGGCTGCAGGCCGTCGGCCTCGAGGACGACCTCCACGCCGTGTCCCCCCGGGTCCGTGAAGACCTCGGCGGGGAAGGAGACGGGGACCTCCGCGCCCGCCGGGACGTCGATCCGGGCCGCCCCCTTCTTGATCCCGTCGACGAGGAGGTGCGCGAGCACGCCGGTGCGCGCCTCGCGCCCGTGGTTGCGGACCGTCGCCTGGATCGTGAGGGGGGCCCCGGCGAAGAACCCCGTGTCCTCGGGGTCGGGCCGGAGCGAGGTGACGCCGAGGTTCGGAGGGTCGGCCTCCGACGGGCCGACCGGCCGGACCCGCAGGCGGGCTCCACGGCCGGCGATCGACCGAAGGAGCGAGGAGATCTCCCCGGAGCCTCCCGCGGCCGGAGCGCTCTCCGGTCCCGCGGCGGCGTGCACCGGGCGCGTGGCGGGGGTCTGCGGCGGGGAAAAGGCCTTCCGCTGGAGGTCGGTGACGAAGGTGACCGTCGAGGAGCCTCCGGCGCCGAACCCCTCGAGGACGCGATCGACCAGGCCGAGCGTCGCCCGGAAGTCGCTCCCCTCCTGGGGTGGCCCCTCCTCGGCGAGGCGCGCGAGTTCCCGGCGCAGCTCCTCGCGCCCCGAGGCCCGGATCTCCTCGGGACGGGTCTTCGCGAGGAGGAGGGCGACGCGGTCGCCCCGCTCCGGGCGCGCCCGGTCGAGGATCTCCCGCGCCGCCTCGATGGCGCGCTCCCACGGCGTCGAGCCGGCCTGCCCCCGGTACCCCATGCTGTAGGAGGCGTCGAGGACGACGACCTCGTCGCGCCGGCTCTCCGCGAGCGCGGCGACCGGCCCCTCGACGCCGGCGTGGGGGCGGGCGATCGCGAGGGCGAGGAGCGCGACCGCCGCGGTCCGCGCGAGGAGGAGGAGGAAGTTCTCCATCCGCATCCGCCGCCGCGTCCGGCGGTAGGCCGACAGGAGGAAGGCGCTCGCGGCCCAGGCGAGCCGGCGGTAGCGGCGGCGGTTGAGGAGGTGGATGAGGATCGGGACGCCCGCCGCGAGGAGTCCCCACAGGAGCGCCGGGTGGACGAACCCGAGGAAGCTCACGCCGTGCGCCTCCCCCGCGTCGCCCGCGCCCGCTTGCCGAGATAGGTGACGAGGGCGACGTCGAGGGGGACGTCGGTGCTCGCGAGCACCCAGTCGATGCGGTGGGAGAGGCAGCCCGCGCGGATGCGGTCGAGGTACGACTTGACCTCCGCGAGGTACGCCTCCCGCAGCGCCCGCGGGTCGACGAGGAGGCGCGGCCCCTGCTCGAGCCCCTCGAAGAGGGTCATCCGCTCGTAGGGGAAGTTGACCTCGGCCGGGTCGAGGGTGTGGAACACGAGCACCTCGTGCCCGCGCTGTCGCAGCCCCCTCAGCCCCGCGAGGACCTCGTCGGGGTCGTCGAAGAGGTCGGAGATGACGACGACGATCCCGCGCCGGCGCAGCCGCTCCCCCGTCTCGCGCAGGACGCGCCCCGTCGCCGTCTTGCGGGAGGGGCTCGCCGCCTCGAGGGCGCGCAGCACCTCCCGGACCTGCCCCTCGCCGGTCGTCGCCTGGAGCGTCTTGCCGATCCCCTCGTCGTAGAGGGAGAGCCCGACGCCGTCTCTCTGCCGCAGGCAGAGGTAGGCGAGGGCGGCGGCGATCGTCCTCGCGTACTCGAACTTCGTCTGCCCCGCCGAGGAGAACGCCATCGACTCGCTCGTGTCGAGGAAGAGGTGGCAGTTGAGGTTCGTCTCCTCCTCGTACTCCTTGACGACGAACCGGTCGGACTTGCCGAAGACCTTCCAGTCGAGGAACCGGGGGTCGTCCCCCGGCACGTACTCGCGGTGCTCGCGGAACTCGACCGAGACCCCCTTGTAGGGGGAGCGGTGGAGGCCGGCGAGGAACCCCTCGACGAGGAGGCGCGCGCGCAGCTCCAGCCGGCCGACCTTGTCGAGGACCTTCGGGTCGAGGATCGGCCCCCCCGGCCCCGGACCGGCGAGCTCCGCCACGGGGGGCTAGTTCCGCACGAGGCTTCCGAGCGAGGAGCGCTCGAGCCCCTCGCTCCCGTGGCGCGGCAGGTCCTGGAGCAGCCGGTCGACGACCTGGTCGGTCGAGATCCCCTCCGCCTGGGCGCTGTAGTTCGGGATGATCCGGTGGCGGAGCACCGGCTTGGCGACGGAGACAATGTCCTCGATCGCGACGTAGGGGCGCCCGGAGAGGACCGCGCGCGCCTTCCCCCCGACGACGAGGTGCTGGGAGGCGCGCGGCCCCGCGCCCCAGGTCACCCAGTCCCGGACGTAGGCGGGGGCGTCGGCCTCCACCGGCCGCGTCCGCCGCGCGAGCTTCAGGGCGAAGTCGAGGACGTGGTCCGCGATCGGGACGCGCCGGACCATCTCCTGCAGGGTGAGGATCTCCGGGCCCGTGAGGACCGGCTTCAGCTCCGGGATCGCGGCCTGGGTCGTCAGCCGCACGATCTCCCGCTCCTCCTCGAGGCTCGGGTACTCGACCCTCACCATGAACATGAAACGGTCGAGCTGCGCCTCCGGCAGGGGGTAGGTCCCCTCCTGCTCGATCGGGTTCTGGGTCGCCAGCACGAAGAAGGGCTTATCGAGGTCGTGCTTCTTCCCCGCCGCCGTCACCTGCGTCTCCTGCATCGCTTCCAGCAGCGCCGCCTGCGTCTTCGGGGGCGTGCGGTTGATCTCGTCGGCGAGGATGACGTTCGCGAAGATCGGGCCCGGCAGGAAGCGGAAGGCCCGCGTCCCGGTCGTCCGGTCCTCCTGCAGTACCTCCGTCCCCGTGATGTCGGAGGGCATCAGGTCGGGGGTGAACTGGATCCGCTTGAAGGAGAGGTCGAGGATCCGCGCGACGGAGGAGACGAGGAGGGTCTTCGCGAGGCCCGGCACCCCGACGAGGAGGCAGTGGCCGCGGGAGAAGAGGGCGAGGAAGAGCTCGTCGATCACGGCGTCGAGGCCGACGAGGGTCTTGCGGAGCTCCTGCTTCATCGTCGCGTACGCGGAGCGGAGCTTCTCGACCGCGGCGAGGTCCTCGGGGCCGGTCGTGGGATCGGGCATGAGAGTCCTTTCGGGGTCGCGCCGGCTGGAGGCCCGCGCCTGTTCCGTATACCCGCCGTCCTGCGGGGCGCCTACCGGAAAACGGACGAGAGGGCGCTCCGTTGGAGGGAAACCGCGCTCGTTCTCTTCCCCGCGCGCCTTGACACTCTCCGGGACGATCCGGAGCCTAGCCTGCCTCGTTGATCCCCGTCGAGCGAGCGACCTCGGCGCGAGCCCGCGCCCTTCTCCTCCTCTCCCCGCTCCTCGCCGGCGCCCTCCTCCTCGCCGTCTCCCGGGCTCCCGCCGGCTCCTCGGAGGCCTTCCTCTCCGACGCCTTCTACTACTACGGGCCGCTGCGCTCCCTCGCCTTCGACGGCGACCTCGACCTCCGGAACGAGGCCGCCTCCGTCTCCTTCCTCGAGACGACGCGCGACACGATCCTCTCGACGCCCCCGGAGGAGGTCGAGTTCCTCAAGCGGGAGTCGGTCCGGTGGGGGATCCCCGAGGAGGCGTTCGAGCGCCGGAAGCGGGCGTGGCTGGAGGAACTGCGGGGCCTCACGCCGGAGACCTGGGCGGCCTGGGTCCGCGCGTCCTTCCCGGAGCGCCTCCCGAACGACTTCCCGCCCGGCTGGGCGGTCCTCGCCGCTCCCTTCTACTTCGCGGTCCGCGCGATCGCTCCCGCTCCGGACAGCGGCGAGGAGCTCCCCGGCTACGAGCGTCGCTACCGGCTCTCGACCCACGTCGCGACCGCGGTCCAGGCGTTCCTCGGCCTCTGCGCTGCCTACGCGTTCCTCCGCCGATCCTTCGACGAGCGGACCTCCCTCCTCTCGATCTGGATCGTCGCGCTCGGCACGAACCTCGCCTACTTCCTCGGCGGGATCACCTCCCACGTCGCGAGCTTCCTCGCCGTCTCGGTCTTCCTCTGGCTGTGGGGGAGGCTCGAGGACCGGCCCGATCGGCTCTCCCGGTGGACTCTCCTCGGCGCGGCGGCGGGGGGGATGGCCATCTGCCGCTGGCAGGAGGCGATCTTCCTCCTTCTCCCGGCCGCGACCTTCGTCCGGCTCCTCCTCCGTCCGGAGCCGGGAGAGGGAACCCCGACTCGTGCGCGCCTGTGGGCCGGCGTCGGGTGCGCGGCGGCCGCGGCGGTCGTCGCGTTCGCGCCGCAGTGGATCTACTGGAACGCGTACTTCGGGACCTGGCTCCACTGGCCCCACGGGTCGGGCTACGTCGACCTCGGCCGGATTCCCTCCCTGATCCTTCCCTCTCTCTTCGGGAGGAACGGCCTCGTCTCGACCCATCCGGTCTCCGGAATCGCGCTCCTCGGCCTCGCCGCGTTCGCGCGCCGCCACCGGCCCGCGGGGGTCCTCCTCCTCGTCGCCGTCCTGCTCGAGACCGCGGTCAACGCCTCGGTCGCCGACTGGTACGGCGGACATGCCCCCCAGCCGATCGGAAACCGGCGATTCGCCGCCTGCGTGCCCGCCTTCGCGTGGGGGATCGCGGCGATCCTGGAGGCGGCGAGGGGCAGGCGATTCCTCCGTCCCCTCCTGGCGGCGGCATTCCTTGGCTGGGGGATCTACGAGCAGGCCGCCTGGTCCCTCCGATAGCGGGGCGCTCGGGCCTTCCCTCTCCATTCCCGAGAGGGGCTCGCTGCCTGGAGACCTCGGCAGGGGGCCTCCGCGAGGTGGCCGCCCCTACAGGATCGTTGCGACTAGCCGTCGCGTAGTCACTCCGGGGAAGGGGCCCGGTCCCGGGTCGGGCGCGTACCACTGGAAAGCCACGGAGGCTCCCACGAGGGCGGGATCCATGGGGATCGGGATGGTCACGCCGCTCCCGCCGACGGCGGGTCCCGGCCGCGGCGTGACCGCCGCCGGGACGAAGTCGAGCACGGGGATGGAGAGTTGACACCCCGGCAGTCCGAGAACGGCGAGGTCGAGTGGCAGGGGGATACCGTTCCACGCGTTGAGCGGGGGGCCGTAGAGGAGGAGGGCGCTGCCCGCGACCGGGACCCGTGAGAGGTTCACGATCACCGTGGTCCCGTGCACAGGCAAGCCCGTAATCCCGATCGCAGGCGCCATCCCGCTCGTCCCCGTGCACGCCTGGCCATCGATCGAGACCCCGGCGGCGGGGATGAGGCTCCAGATCTCCACGCGGCCGGCGTTCGTGGTCGCGACGTCGGCGAGGCCGTCTCCGTTCAGGTCTCCCGCGCTCCCGACCAAGCGCCCCATCGCACCCACCGGAAAGGAACCGTTGATCTGCTCGAGCGCGTTTCCTGTCGCACCCGAGATGACGAGGATGGCCCCGTAACCGGGGGTTCCTCCGCCGGGAGGTGCCGAGTTATCCGCGCCCGCGACGATGTCGTCGAAGCCGTC
>CBRGOK010000251.1:0-6056 GCA_967798035.1 uncultured bacterium | reverse complement strand
CGGGCCAGGAGGGGACCGGCCAGGACCGCCTGATGCAGGACCTCGACCACGACCGGGACGGCAAGATCTCGGCCGGCGAGTTCGTCCTCCCCGAGCGCCTCTGGCGCCTCTTCGACCGCGACCGGGACGACTTCGTGAAGGCCGACGAGCTCCCGCGCCCCGGCGAGGGACGTGGACCCGGCGGCCGGCGCTTCGAGGGGCTCGAGATCCGCAGCGTCGAGGACGCCCTTTCCCGGATGGACTCGAACAAGGACGGGGAGCTGACCTCCGCGGAGTGGACGGCGGCGCGCCAGATCTTCGATCGCTTCGACGGGGACAAGGACGGCAAGCTCACCCGCACCGAGCTCCAGACCGGGATCGAGAAGGGGAAGGCCTCGGGCCTGATCCGGGAGCCCGACGACTTCCTGACGCGCCACGACAAGAACAAGGACGGAAAAGTCACCCGTGAGGAGTTCGAGGGGCCCTCCGAGGCCTTCGACCGCGCCGACACGAACGGCGACGGAGCGATCACCGCCGCGGACCGGCCGGCGGGGTCTCCCTCCACGCCTCCGACCGAGCCGCCGAAGCGGGAGAGGCGGCGTTCCCGGGTGTAGCGCCCGGCCCTCCTCGATTCGGGGACGAGGTCAAGTACGTACAAGACTGGCGCGCGGCCGCCCGTCTAGCGTCGCCCGAGCATCGACCTCGGTACTGGAGTAGCCCGATGAAGGTCCACGATCTCTTCCCCTACCTCACCGTCCGCAACACCGCCGAAGCGATCGCCTTCTACCTGCGCGCTTTCGGGGCCGAGGAGAAGCTGCGGCTCACCGAGCCGAGCGGCCGCATCGGCCACGCCGAGATCGAGATCGGCGGCCACGTCGTCATGATGAGCGACGAGTTCCCCGAGTACGGGGTCCGGGCGCCGGGGCCGGCGGAGAAGTGCCCGATGATCCTCCACCTCCACGTTGACGACGCGGACCAGGTGATCCGCCAGGCGATCGAGGCAGGGGCGACGATGGTCCGGCCGCCCGCGGACGAGTTCTACGGCGAGCGCTCGGGCCGCATCCGGGATCCCTTCGGCCACGAGTGGCTGATCGGCCACGCGATCGAGGAGGTCTCCCCGGCGGAGATGCAGCGCCGCTACAAGGCGCTCTTCCGCTGAGTCGCCGGCGCGGGGGAAACGGAGAGGCGCGCCTATGGCCCGACCCGGGTCCCCTTGATCTTCGCGTCGATGATGGCGAAGGCGTCCACGTTGCTCGCCGTCGCAGTGAAGGAGACCCCGAGTCCGGCGGAGTTGATCTTGAGCTTGCCGCGGATCGTCCCGAAGTCGGTGTCCCCGATGAAGAGGATCTCCTTCCCGTAGAGGACCCCGCTCGAGGCCCCGAACGGGAAGGCGCCCTGGGGCGAGCCGGGCACCACCGTGAAGCCGGTCATCGCCTGGGTGAAGGCGAACACGGGGCCCTCCGCGGTCGCCGGGCCGATCGTCACGGTGACCAGGTTCTTCTCCTTGAACGGGAGGTCCCCGTCGAAGGGGAACTCGGTCCCCTTGATCGAGAGCTGCCAGGTCCCAAACAAGGGATCCCCCAGGCGCAGGGGGGCGCGCGCGTTGGCGGGGACGGTGAAGGCGAGAGGGAGGGCGGCGAGGGCGAGGAGGAGGGATCGCTTCACTGGACAACTCCTGGCAATGGAAGAGGAGATACGACGCGGACCCTACGGGGATACGCGGCCCGGGACAACGGGCCGCGTTGACCCCCATGCGATCGCGCCGCTATGTTCCTCCGCGCATGGCCGCGATCGAAAGCCTCCGCGCGCGGGAGATCCTCGACTCGCGCGGCAACCCGACCCTCGAGGTCGAGGCGCTCCTCTCCGGCGGCGGGCGCGGGACCGCCGCCGTCCCCTCCGGCGCGTCGACGGGAGCGCACGAGGCGCTCGAGCTGCGCGACGGGGGGAAGCGCTACGGCGGGAAGGGGGTCCGGACCGCCGTCCGCAACGTGGAGGAGAGGATCGCCCCCGCGCTCGGGGGATTCGCCCCGGGCGACCAGGCCGCCCTCGACCGCCGCCTCCTCGAGCTCGACGGGACGCCGAACAAGTCGGGCCTCGGGGCGAACGCGATCCTCGGCGTGTCGCTCGCCGTCGCCCGCGCCCGGGCGGACGCCGAGGGGCTCCCCCTCTACCGCTCCCTCGGCGGGGAGAGGGCGCGCACGCTTCCGGTCCCCCTGATGAACGTCCTCAACGGCGGCGCGCACGCCGACAACGACCTCGACGTCCAGGAGTTCATGATCGTCCCGCACGGCCTCTCCACCTTCGCGGAGGCGCTGCGCGCGGGGGCCGAGACCTACCACGCCCTGAAGTCGTACCTCCGGGGGAAGGGGCTCGCGACCGGCGTCGGGGACGAGGGGGGCTTCGCGCCGGACCTCGGGGGGGCGGAGGCGGCAATCGACTGCCTCCTCCAGGCGATCGAGAAGGCGGGGTACCGCCCCGGCGTCGACCTCTCCCTCGCCCTCGACGTCGCCGCGACGGAGCTCTTCGAGAAGGAGACCGGGCGCTATCAGATGGACGGCGCGAGCCGGACCTCCCGGGAGGTCTCCGCCCTCTACAAGAAGTGGGTGGAGGCCCATCCCCTCGGCTCCATCGAGGACGGCCTCGCGGAGGACGACTGGGAGGGGTGGCGCGAGCTCACGTCCTCCCTCGGCTCGAAGGTCCAGCTGGTCGGGGACGACCTCTTCGTCACGAATCCGGAGCGCCTGCGCCGGGGCATCGCCGAGCGCGCGGGGAACGCGATCCTGGTGAAGGTGAACCAGATCGGGACGCTCACCGAGACGCTCGAGGCGGTCGAGATGGCGCGGGAGGCCCGCTACGGCACCGTGATCTCCCACCGCTCGGGGGAGACGGAGGACGCCCTGATCGCCGACCTGGCGGTCGCGACCGGAGCCGGCCAGATCAAGACGGGCGCCCCCTGCCGGAGCGAGCGGGTCGCGAAGTACAACCGCCTCCTGCAGATCGAGGCGGAGCTCGGTCGCCTCGCGCGGTTCGGGGGAAGCCCGTGGACGGGGAAGGCGTGAGCGCCGCCGGCCGCTCCTGGACCGGGGAGGGCGGATCCCCCCGCTCCCATCCGCTGCCTCCCCTCGTGCTCGGCGCCATCGGCGTCACGATCTTCGCGACGGGAGTCCTGCCGGCCTTCCGCGACGCGCGCGCCCTCGCGGAGAGGCGCGCCGCCCTGGTCGGCGAGAACGCCGGGCTCGGCGAGCGCCTGCGCCTCCTGCGGGAGGAGCGCGCCGCGCTGCCGAGCGACCCCTTCCTAAACGAGCGGATGCGGCGGCGGGAGTTCCACGCCGGGCCCGATCCCGACCTGCGCTAGGGCGTTGCGCCTCCATCCCCTCCTTCTCCTCCTCCTCCTCCCCCCGTCCCAGGAACCCGCCCCCGGAGCCCGGACCGAGGAGGGGAATCTCGAGAACCGGACGATCCTCCCCACCGCGCCGGAGATCCAGCGGCTCCTCGAGGAGGGGGACACGCGGATCCGCGAGGAGCGCTTCGGACCGGGACTCGAGGCGTGGATCCGGGCCCTCGGACGCGCCGAGGAGCTCGACCGGTTCGTCGAGCTGGACGAGCGGCACCTCGTCGGCGTCCGGGAGGCGATCCGACGCCGGGTCGCCGCGCTCCCGGCCGAGGCGGCCGCCGTCTGGTCCTCGCGCGCGGAGGCGCCGGCGGCCGCGGAGCTCGAGGCGGCCGGCTCCGACGAGGCCCGGCTCCGGAAGATCCTCGAGGCGCGGCCCGGCACCCTCGCCGCCGCGCGCGCCGCCCTGCGGCTCGGGGACGGCGCCTTCGAGCGGGGAGAGACGGCGGCCTCCGCCGCCCTCTACCGGCTCGCCGCGAGCGCCGGGGACCCGGCGACGCGGACCGCGGCGATCGCTCGGCGGTCGACGGGCGCCCTCCTCCTCGAAGACCGGCCGGAGATCGACCGCCTCGCCGCCGGCGCCGGAGACGGGGCGGTCGAGGCTCGGGGCCAGACGCACACACCGATGGAGTGGCTGGGCGCGCTCGAAGGGGCCCTCCCGGCTCCCCCCGGCCCCTCCGGCGCCCGCCTCTCGATCGCCTGGGCGCCCCTCGCCGTCCCCGCGGACGCCGACACGCAGCGCGCCCTCGGGTTCGACCCGAGCCCGGCGGTCGCGGAAGGAGAGGCGTACCTCCAGACGCGGCGCTTCCTCTACGTGTGCGACCTCGGCTCGGGGACCTTCGCCGGCAAGATCGACCTCGAGGAGGTCCTCCCCCACCGCGCGCGAGGGGGCGAGGGGCGCGGGATCCGGCGCACGCGCCCGGCCGCGAGCGGGAGGACGGTCGCCGTCGTCCACGGCGAGGCCTCGCCGAGCGGCGCCCCCTCGAACGCCCTGGCGGTCTTCGAGCGCGTGCGGGGGGGGCCCTCGCCGCTCCGGCTCCGCTGGGCGCGCCTGCCGGGCGGCGGATACCTCCGCGAGGACGAGCGGAGGGCGAAGGAGGAGCGACTCGACGGCTTCGGCTTCTCCGAGGAGCCCCTCCTTTATGGAGAGCGGCTCTACTGCGGCCTCCAGAGGGTCTCCGGGGAGGTCGCCTCCTACCTCGGGTGCTTCGACGCCCGGAGCGGGGAGCTCCTCTTCCTCCGATGGCTCTGCACCGGCTCGGAGTTCGATCCCCTCCTGCCGCGGATGCAGGGGAGGAGCGCGTCCAATGTGTCGGGGAGCGGCCCCGTCGCCTCCGGCGGCGTCGTCTTCTACGGGACGAACCTCGGGGTCGTCGTCGCGCTCGACGCCGGGAGCGGGGAATGCCTCCTCGCGTACCGGACCGCCCGGCGTCCTCCCCTCGAGGCGCGGGAGAACCCGCGCTTCGCGGACCTGGGCCTCGGGCGGCCCGTGGCCGGGCCGACCGGATTCGCGATCGCGCCGGGGGACTCGGCCTTCCTCTACGCCTTCGCCTTTCCCGGATCGCCGGGACCCTCCCCCCTCCTCCACCCGCCCCAACTCCTGCGGGAGGCCTCCCTCTACGCGGGATGGTGGAAGGACGCCCACGTCTTCCTCGCCAACTCCGGGGGCGAGCAGAACGTCGCCGCAGTCGACCCGGTCCTCTGGAGGAGAATCGACTCGGCGCCCCTCGGGCCCGACGAGGCCTTCCTCTCCGCCGACACCGACCAGCCTCGCGAGCCCGCCCTCGCCCGCGGGAGGCTCTTCGCCGCGAGCGACCGATACCTCTACGTCTTCGACCTCTCCCGCGAGCTGTACATGGAGGCGGCGATCCCTCCGCCGATCGACCCGAAGACCGGCCTCCACGGCGCGGGGCGCGCAATCCTCGGCAACCTCGTCGCGGTGCCGGGCGGGATCCTCTCGGCGACTCCCCGCTCGCTCGTGCTGTTCCGCGAGCAGAAGGGGTAGCGGGTCTGTGCGGGGAGCCTCGAGCCTCGCGATCGCCCCACCTTTCGGGGATCCCGAAACCAGTCGGCGAGACCGTCACGCGGGGCCGTGGCGATGCAGACCCCCTCGAAGCAGACCCAAGCCGCAAACTGCACGTCCTCGAAGCCAGCAGGGACCCAGGGGCTTGACGGAGATCCGGTTCGGTGATGCCATGCTCGTGCGGTTCGGTGCTGCGGGAGGTTGCCGATGAAGCGCTCCGCGATTGTCGCGGCGATGTTGGTCGTCGTCTCCGGCACGTCCTCGATGAATCGGCTGGTTCCCCCCTGGGCCACGTCCGGCGGGCCCCTCGGAGGGAGAGTCCGCGTCATCACCGGGGACTCCAGCCCCGGTGGATCGACGGGAACCACGCTGGTCGGCGGAGAGACCATGACGGCTCACTTCGGCGTTCCGAATGGCTGGAGGCCAATCGACGAGGCATCCGGCCTCCCGTCCAACAACTGGGACCTCGACCAGCCGGATGGGACCGCTTCGTTCGTCATCGCGGTGAATGGAGAGAACGGAGGGGAGACCGGGGGGGTGTTCAGGACCCAGAACTTCTTGAGTCCCGCCGGCTCCCCAGGGACATGGGTCGAGGTGACGACCGGACTCCCCGTCAAGAAGAACAAGAAGACCTACGCCGCGGTGGCGGTGGAGAACTCGGCG
>CBRGOK010000250.1:0-6065 GCA_967798035.1 uncultured bacterium | reverse complement strand
CCCGGTCGGCATCAGGTCGAGGGCCCGGATCGCCGCCTGGGGGAGGCTCGTCGTCGTCGCCCCCGTGTCGATCTCCAGCTCGGTCGCCCCCGGCTCGAGGCCGGCGACGTCGCACGCCAGGAAGGGGGAGGGGCGGAACGGCGCCGTGGCGACGGCCCACTTGCCCTTGCCGAGCTTCGCTTCCTCGAGGTAGCGCTGGATCCCTGCCTGGTCGGTCGCGGGAGGAAGGAAGTGGACCTGTCCCCGCTCCGCGTCGAGGACGACGGGGAGGCGCGCGAGCACGTCCTGGCCGAGGATCCCGAACCAGCCCTGGACGGACGTCGCCTCGCTCTCGACGACGGGGACGGCGAGCCCCTCGACGAGGACCGCCCCGATCTCGAGCCGGCCGAGGACGGCGTAGCGCTCGAGGGGCACCGTCCGGCCGTCGGACCCGCGGGTCGAGCCAGGCTTCGAGTAGGACCGGATGCGCAGGCCGAGCGCCTCGGCGCGCCCGCGGTCGAGGGAGGTGACGCCCGCGCCCGAATCGAGGAGGAAGGGAAGGCCGGGATGCCCGTCGACGACGGCGTGGCCCACCGGCGGAACGCGCGTCGCGAGGTCGAGCCTCGTCGGGGCCTCCACGCGGATCCTCGGCTCGGCGCGCCTCCCGCAGCCCGCGAGGAGGATCGCCGCCGCGAAACCCGAAGCAGGTCCGCGCACGCCCGCACTCTACGGGAGGGAGGACGCGGATCGAGCACCCGCCGCGGGGAGTCTGGCGAGCGTTCTTCCGGCTGCGGGGGATGCTCCCCGCCCACGAGCGCGCGATCCCGCGGCCGTCGGGGCCAACTTGTAACCTTTCGGCCCCTCGTTCGTCGTTACATGGGGAACCCACGAGGTGCCCCGAGGAAGGCCATGGAGAACCCGCGCTCGCGCGCCCGTCGCGGCATTCCGTCCCGGTCAGATCCGGGTGAGTACAATCCGCCGCTGGCCGGGGCTCCGGCCGACTCCACCGCCATGCCTCGCCGAATCGTCGTCGCCCTCCCCGAGAAGACCCTCGCGCTCCTCGACCGCAACCGGGCCAGCGAGACCCGGAGCTGGGTGATCGAGCGCGCGATCCGAGCCTTCTTCGGACTGCCGTCGGAGGGGACGCTGAAGGATCAGGTGAAGGAGGGCTGCATCGCCAACGCTGAACGCGACCGGCGACTCGCAGAGGACTGGTCGCCGTTGCCGGGGGAGGAGGCATGGTGGGAGGGCCTGGAAGCCCTAGAGAGACGGGGCAGGAGATCCGCCCGCGGCGCGGGGAGGTCTACTTCGTCGACTTCGACCCGGCGTTCGGCGCGGAGATCGGGAAGACACGGCCGGCGGTAATCCTCCAGAGCGACGTCTGGAACCGGACGAGCCCCGTCACGATTGTCGCGGCGGTGACGTCGAAGGGCGGAACTCGTCGGTACTCGACGGACGTCTCCATCTCCACCCGCGAGGGAGGTCTCTGGATGGATTCCCGAGTCCTCCTCAACCAGATCCGCACGGTCGACAAGCGACGACTCGGTCGGCGCCTCGGATTCGTCTCGCCCACCACCATGGCCCGCGTCGACCGCGCGCTGCGCGCGAGCCTCGGCCTCCTCAGGGCCTGATCGCCGCACCGCCCCTCTCCACCTCGGCGGCGCGCGGGCGCGGCAGGGCGAGGTGGCCGCGCGAGCTACCCCGAGTCCCCCGCCCCGACCCCGACCGCCCCCCTCCGGACCGAGGAGGTGAGGCCGGTCGAGAGGAGGGCCGCCGCACAGAAGGCGAAGATCCCCCACTCGAGCTCGATCCGCGAGCCGCCCGGCATCGTCCTCGACGCGACGACGAGGAGCGCGATGACGAAGACGTCGGTCATCGAGTACTTGCTCGCGAGCGCCGTCGCCTTGAGGAGTCGCGGCGGCACGGCGCCGCCGCTCGCCCCCCGAAGCGCGAGCCGGACGACGACGAGCTTCGAGATCGGGAAGACGACGGAGAAGACGAGGAGCACGCACCCGATCAGGACGTCGCCGTTCTCGAGGAGGGAGACGATCCCCGAGAGGACGGAGTAGGTCGCGGGCGCCGGGATCAGCCCCGCCGCCCTCGCCACGTCCGTCGCGCCGCCCAGGCGCGGGACGTAGGTCATGGAGGGCGCGACGAGGCCCACCGCCAGGATCCCGTGGCAGAGCCAGTTCGCCGCCGAGATCCACCGGGCGCGCGCCGCCGGCACCGGCCGAGGCTCCCCCGTCACCGGAAGAGCTGGTCCAGCTGCTGGGCGTCTCGCGGAAGGATCCGGAGCGTCACGCTCTCGAGCCCGCCCTTCCCCTGCCGGACCTGGTCCCCCACCCGAAGCTCCGCCGTCGTCACGGCGAACTCCTCGATCAGGTCGTCGTCGACCGGGTCGTCGTCCCAGACCTTCACCCGGATCTCCTCGCCGGCTCGTGCCTGGATGAGCGCCCCCTCCTTCACCGTCTCGAGCGAGATCTTCTCGTCGGTGAGGAGCTTCAAGATCTTCGGGAGGGCGACGCTGCTCCAGGAGGCGACGAGCGCGTCCTCCACCTCCTCGCTCCGGAAGACGAGGTTCCCGCGCCACCAGATCTCGTAGAAGGGGTCGGGCGCCGCCTTCTCCGCCAGCCCCGAGTCCCACTTCGCGCCGGCGGCCTTCTCCGGCCGGACGTGGGCGACGGCCACCATCACGCGGTAGTCCCTCCCCTCGATCAGCCCCGTCCCGGCCGGCTGCTCCTCCGCGGGAGACGCGTCCGACGCGGGCTGCCTCGCCCGCGAGAGGAGGTAGATCCCGCCGACGGCCCCTATGACGAGGAGGCTCGTCGCTCGCGTCAGGTGTGCCGCGGCCCCCGTCCGCCGCGCGGGAACAGGAGGGACGTCCGCCATCGGGAGCATGCTATCGGTCAGTTCCTCGACCGGGGGGAAGCCCGCGCCCCTCCCGACCTCCCCGGGTCGACGGCGGGATTCAGATCGGTAGGGCCCGGATGAACTCCTGCGGACCGACGATCGCGACCCCCCGGAACTCCCGGAGCGCCAGCAAGTCGGTCTTGTCCCCCGTCACGAGGAACCTCGCCCGCCCCTCGACCGCCGCGGCCAGGCGCTTGTCGTCGTCCGGATCGGGGGAGGCCCGGACCTTCCTCGGTCGGGCGAGCAGGACGGCGGCGTTCGAGAGGATCACGGCCAGGTCGAACATCTCCTCCCCGATCCGGTACCGCCTCCGGATCCGCGGGCGGGCCAGGACGGAGAGGATCTCCTCGTTGATCTCCTCCGACGTGACGAGCGCGAAGGCTCCGGCCCTCAGCGATCGGAGGATCTCGCCGCAGGGGCCGCGAGGCGTGAGGACTCCGCTGACGAAGACGTTGGCGTCGAGGACCGCGCGGACGCTACCGGCCACGCCTCACCTCGCGCAGGGCGGAGGCGACGTCCTCCGCCACGCGCTCGGGGGCGGCGCGGGCATTCGCTTTCCAGATCCGCTCGATTGCTTTCCACGGGTCGTAGCGCTTGAGCGCCCGCCGCGCGATGAGGGCCTCGAGACAGAGCGCGTTGATCGAGCGGCCGGTCCGGAAGGCCTCCTCCGACAGGTCGCGGTGGAGGGCGGGGGGGACGCGCAGCAGGATCTTTCCCGAGTAGGTCCTCATGCGGAGAGCGGGGGTGCTAGCATGCTAGCACTCCGCGCGCGGGGGCAAAGGGCTCCCTTCCGAAGTCGCGGCCAGGGATCCCGGGAGCGAGCCCCCACGAAGGCCCTCCGGACCCTTAAGGTTTCCCCCCCGGGGCCCCGAAAACGAAGGGCGGCGACCATGCACTACGACATCTCTCTCGCCAACCGCGTCCGCGCCGCGCTCGCCGGACGCCGCGGGGTCGTCGAAAAGGAGATGCTCGGCGGCCTCGGCTTCGTCCTGAACGAGCACATGTTCTGCGGAATCGCCGGGGACCGTCTGGTGGTCCGGCTCGAATCCTCCCTCTACGAGGAGGCGCTCCAGGAGCCCGGGGTCTCCGCGACGGACCTCGCGGGGCGCGCGACGCCGGACCACGTGTACATCTCCCAGGCTACCCTGAGCGGCGAGGAGATCCTCCGGATGTGGCTCGATCGGGGGATGGAGTGCGTCTCCCGGATGCCGGCGAGGTGGCCGCCGGTCGCGAAGCGAGTTCCCAAGGGGAGACCGCTGCGGTCCCGTGTCGATCCGGGCCCCTCCGCCATTCGTAGGATTCCGCGGTCGGGCCCGCCCAGGTAGCCCCCTCCTTCACGGAGGAGGAGGCGGCGAGGGCGGACTCATGAGCGCCCCGCAGGCCGCCTCCCTCGCGGGCCACGCCGCCCCCTCCTATCCTTCCCACGCACGAACGGCGGATGGGCCCGATCCAGGTCCGGCAGCCCAGGAAGCGCCGCCGCCCGGAGATCGCGAATGTCGAGCGGTGACCTCCCGATCCGAATCACGGTCGAGCGTCCCCCGGCGGGCGTCGCCATCCAGGTCCAGCGCGGCCGCGACGGACTGCTACCGCCGAGCCGGTCGAGCCGGCAGTCGATCTCGTTCGATCTCGTCGTGCGCCTCGGCGCTCCACAGACGCCAGGCACGCTGCGCTTCCTCGGCGAGTTCGCCCAGGGGCCGGCGGCGGGCCGGTTCGTCTACGTCAACTCCGGCGCGCGCGCGGGGCAGCGCGACACCTGCTGGGACCGCCGGGCGAAGGTCGCGCTCGGAGGCATCACCCCGGCCCAGGTCCGTCGCGTCCTGGGCGACAAGCGGTTGGTCCTGGAGGCGCGCATCGCGGGAACCGCGCGAGACGGCGGCCCGATGTGCGCCTCGGTCCCGCTGCTGGGAGGCGGGTGGGCGGTCACAGCGGCGACCTGACGGCCAGCCGCGGCTGGTCCGCCTTCGGGTCGGATGGAGAAAACGGATGACGGTCACGGTCGTGTGGGATACCTGGCTCAAGCCCGGCGCGGAGGGCGAGGGGCTGCGCCTCACCCAACAGGTGTGGTCCGACATGCGGAGCTTCGAGGGCTACCTGGGGCACCAGATCCTCGTCGATCAGGAGGCCCCGGGTCACCTCATCGCCCTCGGTCGCTGGCGGAGCCGGGAGGACGCGGATCGCGTTCGCGAACGGTACAAGGACTCCGACACGATCCGGCGACTCACCCCCCTCCTCGCCCGCCCGCGGGAACGCTGGGTGACGGCCGAGGACGAACAGGAGGCGACGCCTCCGGCCCCCTCGGACGTCGGGCCGACACGCTCGACGGAAAGCACCAAGACCTCGACCACCGGGTACCCGCTCCTTCCGATCGGGTTCGTCCGCTCCCGGCTCACGGCGCGGAAGGATGCCCCCAGGCAGGGCTCGGAGGGCGCGCCCGAGGCGTGGGTGAACATCGATCCGGCCTTCGCCGAGGCCCTCGACGGCATCGCCGCCGGACAGGAGGTGATCCTGTTGACGTGGCTCCACGAGGGGCGTCGCGACGTCCTGCGCGTTCGCCCGCGGGACGATCCCCGGAATCCAATGAAGGGAGTCTTCGCCACCCGCTCGCCGGACCGGCCGAACCCGATCGGGCTGCACCGCGTCCGGGTGTGGCGGATCGAGGAGTCCCTGCGCCTGCGGGTCGGGCCTTTGGAGGCGATCGACGGCACGCCGGTGGTCGACGTCAAGCCCGCGCTACCCGCCTCGGTCGACGCCTGAGGCCATGTTCCCGAGGGCGACGGCCCGAGTCGGTTCCCCTTCCGCCGGTAGCATCCGGTGGGTCAATCCGAACGCCTCCCCCGGAGACCGCGAGGCCAGCCCGGAGAAGGCGCACGCGAGGGCGAGCGGGATTCGCATGGTCCTCCTTCTCGTCGCCGCTCCCCGCGCGGCGCCGGGAATCGATTCCCTCCTCCGGCACGCGCGCCACCGCACGATGCGCCGCACCGCGCCTCGTTGAACCACCCGGGACTTCCCGCCCATCGAGGAAGGAACGCTGGCCGCCAAGCCCAACGCCGCATAGAGGCGGGCAGCCGGCGCGGGGGCCTCGGCCCTCGGTGGGGATCCGCTCGCGACGTCCTCGCGCGCCATCCTCGAGGAGCCCTGGGCACGCACCGGCGCCTTCGCGGCGGGCTCGCCTTCCC
>CBRGOK010000249.1:0-6078 GCA_967798035.1 uncultured bacterium | reverse complement strand
CGACGACCCCCGCGACGGTCTTCACGAGCCCCGTGTTGGTGAGCGGGTACTCCCCATTCGTCGAGTTGTTCAGGACCGTGCCGATCGGGGTCCCGGGAGGAGGAACGACCCACTCGTAGAACGGTCCCCCCGCGTTCCCGAGCGGCGTCTGGCCCGTGTTGATCCACCTCGTCCGGGCGCGGCTGATCCGCGAGAAGGCGGGGAGGAGGATGTGGTTGACCGGAGGGAGGATGTCCGCCGTGGACGTCGGGAGCGTCGTGACGAGCGCGGCGCCGGAGACGACCGTCGACGAGCCCGTGAGGTTCACCGTCGGGGTGTGGATCTGGAGGACGCCGTCCCCTCCCGCCCCGCCGGCGTTCCCGGGCGCCGCTCCCCCGCCGAGACCGCCAGCCCCTCCCTTGACGCGGAGCCGCTCGTTGTTCGCCGTGCCCGTGGCGATCGTGATCGGAGATTGCGGCGCAGGAAGAGGCGGCGTGGTGAGCGCCTCGATCACGATCATCCCGCCCGAGCCTCCTCCGCCCCCCCCGCCGACGCGGTTCGCGGGGTTGTTCACCGTGCTCTCCCCGTCGCCCCCCGCCCCTCCGCGGGCGCGGAGAACTCCGGTCGCGTTCAGCGTGAAGGTGCCGGCGCACCGGATCACGAGCACGCCTCCGCCCCCGCCGCCGCGGCCTCCCTTCTCGTCGCCGGTCGTCCCGGCGGATGCGAAGGTCGGGTTCGGGAAGGTCGGGCCGGCGACCGAGTCACCGCCGGCTCCTCCTCCCGCGCCGCCGCGCAGGGTCTGCAGTTCGCCCAAGAGGAACGGCGTCGGACCGCCCGGGGTGAGCTTCGTCCCGCGGAAGTCGTCGGTGGAGAGGACATTCGTGAACGCGCCGGGACCCGGCTCCCCTCCTCCCGCGGCCCCCGACCCCGTCAGGGCATCCGTCCCCAGCGGCCCGCCGGGAAACCCCACCACGCCCAGCAAGGTCCCGAAGGATCCCCCTCCGCCACCTGCCCCGCGGCGGTTGACGGGATCGACCGTCCCGAAGCAGGAGTGGCCTCCGCGCCCGCCGCCTCCCGCCAGGTTGGCGGCGCCGGTCCCCGCGCCTCCTCGCTGCGAGGACTGGTTGTTGTCGGGGCTCGAGTCCCCTCCCTTCCCGCCGCCGCAGTTCCCTTCGGCGCCGGGATCGGGCTGGGAAGCCGAGTCCTGGACGACGTCGAGCCCGAACCCGCCGTCCACGTTGATCTCGCCCACGCCCAGGGAGCCGGTCGTGCCGCCGATCGTGGCGTTCCCCGTGCAGTTGAAGACGAGGGGGTTCGGGCCGGTGGCGAGGATGCGTCCGCCGCCGCTCCCGGTGATCCCCACGTTCAGGTTGTGGAGGTTGACGACCCCGCCGACCACCGTCAGCTGGGCCGGCTGGCTGTTGCCGTCCGTCCCGATCAACGTGTCGACGATCGTGTCGATCTCTACCGTCTGTCCTCCCGCGACCGTGAGGTTGAACTGCTGCGCCCCGGTGAGGGCGGGCGCGGGGAAGGGCTCGGCCGCGCGGAGCACCCCGTCCCCCCAGTCGGCGAGGACCGCGGGAGGCGTGGTGATCAGGAGGGGGGAGGTCGCGTCCTCGAGCGCCGTGTCGTCGAACGTCTCGTCGAACGCGTCCGCCTCGCCGGGAGGGGGATCCGCCGCCTCGATCGCGAAGGCGTCGAGGACGAAGTCGGTCGTGGTCGACTGGTCCCCGCCGATGTCGTCGAGGCCCGCCTTCACGACGATCCGGCCTTGCCGCCCCTCCGGGAGGATCCCCAGCGGGGTGACCGCGACCGTCGCGCTCTGCGAGACCGGGCAGGGGTCGCCTCCCGCGATGTCGAGCTCCGGGACGCAGTTCGAGAGGAGGGTCAGCGTCGAGGGGACGAGGAGCCAGGTCCCCGACGCGGGAGGCTCCTCGAACTGGAGCTGGACGACCGGCTCCCCCGTCGGCGTCGCCAGGTTGGACGGGCGCGGGTCGATCGGCTGGTCGAACTTCACGAGGATCGGCTCGGCCGGAGCGGTGAAGGTGTTGAGGGGGATCGAGACGAGGTCGGCCATCGACCCGACCGGGGGCCCGAAGGGCTCGACGTCGAAGAAGGCGGGGTCGACCGGGACCGTCGGGCTCTTGAAGGTGATCGTGATCCCGGAGGCGAGCTGCTTGCCTCCGGTGTCCCGGAGGACGTTGGGGCCGCCGCCCGAGAGGACGGTGAGGGTGTAGGTGATCCCCCCCGGCTTGAACCCGCCATCGTCCAGGCCGGCGTTGGAGGGGGGGTCCGGTTGGAACTGCAGGACCGAGCCGTCCGAGCAGGGATCGACGAAGAAGCTGCCCGTCACGCCGGGCGCCTGGAGCGAGGAGAAGGTGATCGAGGCGAAGTTCGCGGAGGACGCCTGGACCTGGTGGTTGAAGGTGAAGACGATCGGGCGGTTGAGAGGCCAGATCTGGTTGTTGGAGATGTTCGTCCCCGTGAGCACGAACGCCCCGCCCCCCCCGGAGCCTCCGCCTCCGCCGGAGCAGGCGGCGAGGAGGACCGGGCCGAGGACGGAGACGAGGACTCTCGGGCTGCGCGGACGAAGCATGGAGGGGCTCTCACCCGCCCGGGGCGGGTTCACGGGATCATCGGACGTAGGCGACGCCGACGGAGGAGACGGTCGGGACCTCCCCCGTGACGATGTTGCTGAGGAACGTGAAGCGCAGCTGGAGGTAGCGCTTCCCGTTGAGCCGGGTGATGTCCGGCGTGAACTCGGGGAGGACGGAGGCCTGCACCGAGAGGGCGGTGGCGAACGGCGGGACGACCCCCGTGAGGAGGGAGCTCGGCGCCTGGTTCGGGAACCCCGTGGTCCCCCCGGAGATGTAGATCCCGTAGACGTTCGGGACGTTCAGTCCGGGCTGGATCGTGGCGTCGGTGAGGGGGAGGCAGGTGGCGCCGGGGGTCGGCGGCGCGCAGACCCCGGTCGCGGTCGAGGCGCCCCGGAACTCGACGAGCATGGTCGTCCCGGCGGGCTGGTCCGATCCGCGGGGCTCGACGACCGGCGTCGAGAAGATCGGGGCGCCGGGCGTCGTGCTCGCCCCGAGGTCGAACCAGTGAGTGAAGGCGCGGGTCACGCGCACGACGAAGTCGACCTGGCTCCAGTAGAGCTCGGGCCCGCACGCGAACTGCGTCGGGAGGCCCGGCGGCGTCGAGGTCGGATTGAACCCCCCGAGCGGGGTGTTCCCGGTGTCCGGGTTGCGATAGACGACCACGTTCTGGGAGTTCACCCCCCCGGTGGTGAAGACGCGGAAGTTCGGCTGGGCCGAGGTGTTCACCATCAGGCTCACCTGGAGGCCGTTGATGTTGATCGTGGTGTCCTCGCCGGTCGGGGGATAGGACTTGCACTGGATGAGGAGCGGGAGGCAGACGGAGGGGACGATCCCGCTCGGATAGAGCTGGGGCGGAGCCGTCGGGAGCACCTGGCTCCACTTCTCCGGCTCGACGCCCCCGTTCGAGGGACCTCCCTTTCGGCCGAAGGGGATCCCGGTGTCGCGCCAGGTGTAGGTCTGGGTGAACGCCGGGAAGGGGACCATCGGCGTGAAGGTGCCGGGGACGAGGAAGAGGTTGAGGGGGTTGATGACGTAGGGATTCGGGAACGTGTCGGTGACCGTCAGGGGGGCGCCGCTGAACCCGAGCCGCATCGACTCCCCGGGTCCCGGGGGCGTGCTGACGACGGAGTTCGTCTCGTTGTTCCAGTACCAGAAGTAGAAGGGGTTCCCGATTCCGGTCCCCGTGAGGCCGGCCGGATTCGCCGCGGTCGGCTGGCCGGCGGTGGTCGGATAGAACTTGTTGCAGTCGAGGCCCGACAGGGGCCAGACGGGGAGGAGGCTGGTGATGTCGATCACCTCGTCCGGGAAGTAGTGGGAGTGGGCGAGGTCGATGCGGAACCGCGGGAGGGCGTCGGCGGCGACCGTCCCGCCGAAGGGGGCCCAGTTGAGCCCCTCCACGTCGAGGTTCATCTCGTTCACCTCGCTCCCCGAGAGGCCGACGTCGACGTGACGCAGGAGGGTCTGGAGCCGGCTCCCGAAGGAGGTGAGGGGCGTGAGGACGGGGTTCGGGAGCTGGACCGGCGCCCCGCCGACGAAGGGGTTGCCGAAGTCGGCGACCTTCGAGAACCGCCCGGCGGGCCGGCCCCGGAGCTCCCCCTTCACTTCGTCGAGGACGATCTGCCCGCCGTAGTCGGACTTCCCCGTGCCGATCGGGTCGGGGCCCGATCCGAGGTCCGGCAGGCCGAGATCGTAGCTCGTCTCGTTCAGCCGGGTGAACCGCAGGACGAACCCTCCCGTGGGCGCGGCCGGGGCCGTGGGGGAGAGGGTGAAGGGGAGGTGGAACGCCGGCACCGTGAGGGGGTTGCCGGAGAGGTCGCGCACCCCGGAGTTCCCCGTCCTCAGGGTGAGGAAGCGGGACTCGCTCGCCCCGGAGAGGTGCGGGATCGGGAGGGAGGGGACGAAGGTGTACTCCCGGAGATCCCCCGACGCGGCGAGCTCGCCGACGACGAAGGCGTTGGGCGCGAGGTCGTCGACCGAGGTGTTCGGGGGGGCTGTCGGGTCCGCGAGCGTGAGGGTCAGGGTGTCGTACGGACGCACGGTGTCGGGGTCCATCGGCTCGCTGAAGCGCACGCGGACGACCGCGACGGGATCGATCCCGCCCGGGCTCGTCCCCCCCGGGGAGCCCGGCTCGGGCACGAAGGTGACGAAGCAGCCGACCTTCTCCTCGTCGACCGGCTTGAACGCGAGGTTGTACTCCGCCGGTCCGGTGTCCATCTCGATCGGGACCCCCTCCGCGTCGAAGGTGATCAGCTCGACCAAGACCTGCTGGCCGGGGACCGAGGGGGGCGCGCACGGGCTGATCGCGCCGGTCAGCCCCACGACGAGGCCGAGCGACGCCCCCCGCTTGAGGACGTCCCCGATCTCGGGGACGAACGCGCACGCCGCGTTCGAGAAGCCGAGGGAGACCTGGCGCCGCAGCTCCGAGACCGGGCTCACCTCGCAGATCGTGATCCCCTGCACGCCGACGAGAGTCGGCGGGACGAGGTCGAGGACGAAGCCGTTGTTCGGGTCCCCCGTCGCGGCGGTCGACCCGCCCGACCGGAGCGTCCGCACGACGTCGGGCCCGTCGGACGGGTTGTCGTCCTCCGGGAAGGAGCCCGACGCCCCGCGGAGGAGCGTCGTCTGTCCCAGCTGCGGGTCCTTCTTCGTCGGGATGCGGATCTGGAGGTTCGGCGTGACCGTGGTGAGGGCGGGGGGAAAGCCGAAGGCGTTCACCGCGAGCCCGGTGAGCTCGCTCTGGAGGGCGCTCACCGTCGGCTCGACGATCACGTTGCGGGAGTCGCTAGGGTCGAGGCGGGTCAGGACCTCGAGCTGCTGCTCGGCCGGGACCCCCTCGAAGACCCGGATCGTCTGTGGCGTGAGCGAGCTCGCCTTGACCGGCTGGTTGAACCGCAGCAGCGCGACGGCGTTCCGCGGGACCATCGAGTAGGGCGGGGGCGAGTTCACCGACTTCGGGACGACGAACCCGAGCTGGTCGTCGAGGGCGGCGTAGGCCGCGTCGAACTGCGGGGTCCCCTGCAGGAGGAGGATGCGGACCGTGGTCGTCCCGGTGATCGAGTTCGTCGTCACCTCGTAGGAGAGGAGGTCGCTCTGGATCCCCTCCTCGACCACCTTCTCCCTCGCGACGAGGGCCTGGTTGACGTCCCGGATCGCCGCGATCCGGCCCCAGCGGATCTCGAGCAGGGCGAGACCCCCGGAGGAGCTCCCGCCCCCGCCGCCGCCGCCGCCGCAGGCAGGGAGGGAGAGGAGGCCGAGAAGGAGTCCCGCGACGACGCGACCGGAAGGGGTGGGGACCATGCTGGTTTCCTCGGACGCCGCGGATCCGGACGCAGGGGGATCGTGCCGGACCACTGGGTTGTCGTACGCGCCCACGGTGACCCGCGGAAATCTTATAAGGAAGGGACCTTCTGACTGTCAAACGGGATGCCGGGCCGGGGGTCCGCCACCCCCCCCCCACCCGCTCCGGAACCCGGGAGAACCCCTCCCCTCCCAACCCCGGACT
>CBRGOK010000248.1:0-6084 GCA_967798035.1 uncultured bacterium | reverse complement strand
GGAGGCCACCTCCTCGAGCTCCTCCGTCCGCCGCTCCGCCCGCGCGCGCGCCTCCTTCGCGTGCTCCCGGGCCTCCGCCTCGCGGGTGGCGAGAAGCGCCCCCTTCGCCTCGAGGTCCGCCCGGCCCGAGCGCGCGGCCTCCGCGCGGCGCTCGAGGTCGGCCGCCTCGGCGAGGGAGGCCCTCTCCCGCGCGCGCGCCTCCTCGATCTCTCCGCGGATCCGGTCCGACTCCGCGCGGGCGCCGGCGAGCGCGGTCCGGGCGGCCTCGAGCCGGCCGGCGAGAGCCCGGCTCTGCTCGACCTCCCGGGCGAGGGCGACGCGGGCGTCGTTCTCGGCGGAGGTCGCCTCCTCGCGCTCGCGGTCCCGCTCGCGCCGCTCCGCCTCGGCGGTCCTCGAGGCCTCCTCGAGCGAGGCGATCGCGGACTCGCATCGGGTCGCCTCGCGCGCGGCCTCCTCGAGGGAGCGACCGAGCCCTTCCGCTTCCTCCCGCAGCGCCCGGACCTCCTCCGCGACGGCGGCGCGCTCCCGGCCGATCTCCTCGCGCCGGCGATCCCCCGCCTCCCGGCGGGCCTCGAGGCCGACGACCTCGCGGTCGGCCACCGTCGCGAGCCCGGAAAGGCGCTCGAGGGAGTCCCGCTCCGCCGCCAGCGCCTCGCCCGCCTCCCGCTCGGCCCGGCGACGGGCCTCGAGATCGGCGTCGGAGGAGCGGAGGGTCGACTCGAGCTCCTCCCGGGCCGCGCGCCGGACGAGGAGGTCTCCGCCCTTCGGCCCCCCTCCCGAGACGAAGCCGCGTCCGGCCACGTCCCCCGCCCGGGTGACGAACCGCAGGTGGGGATGGCGCGCCGCGAGGCGCAGGGCGTCGTCGGACGACCGGACGAGGAAGACGTCCCCGAGGAGGGTCTCGAGGAGGCGCGAGACGGGGGCCTGCGGCCGGACCCGCTCGAGCAGGCGTCCCTCGACCCCTTCCTCCCGGAGCTGCGGCGGGACGGGAGGGCGCTCGGCCCACTCGGAGACGGCGAGAGTCGCGCGTCCCTGGCCGCGATCGCGCAGCCACTTCAGGGCCGCCGCCGCCCCTTCGGTGCGCTCGACGAGGAGGGCATGGACGTGGGGCCCGAGGACGGCCTCGAGGGCCGGGGCGAGGGAGGGCTCGACCGCCAGCCGATCCGCGAGGAGGCCCGGGATCTCCGGGAGCCCCGCGGCGAGGAGCGCCCGGGCTCCCTCCTCCACCCCTGCCTTCGCCTCCTCGAGCGCCCGCAGCGTCTCGAGGCGCGCCACGTGGGCGGCGCGCTGGGATTCCGCGGAGCGGACGGCTTCCTCGAGGGCGAGGAGGGAGGCCTCGAGCTCCTTCACGCGGGCGGCCGCCCCTTCGCGGTCGGCCGCGAGCCCCTCGCGCTTTCCCGCGGCTCCGGCGACGGCTCCCTCGAGCTCCTTCCCCTCCCGCTCGGCCGCGCCGAGGGTCGCAGCGAGCTCCTCCTCGTGGGCGAGGGCGCGGGTGAACCGGGCCTCGCAGGCGCGGCGGTCGGCCTCGGCCTGCGTGAGGCGGTTGCGCGCCGCGGCGCGCTCGTGCATCGCCCCGAGGAGGCTCTCGCTCGAGGCGGCGCACGCGCGCTCGGCCTCGCGGAACCGCCGGTGGACGTCGCGCAGCCTCTCCTCGCACGCGGCGAGCGCGGCCTCGGCGGCCTGGCGGCGGAAGGCGCCCCCGCTCGCCTCCTTGCCGAGGGAGGTCTCCTCCTCCGAAAGCGCGAGGGCGCGCCGCTCCGTCTCCTCGAGGCCCTTGGACCCGGCCGCCGCCGCGCGCTGCGCGTCCTCTCCGCGCGCGCGGGCGGAGGCGGAACGCTCGAGCCCCACCTTCTCTTCTTCCCGCAGGCGCGCGACCTCCTCGGCGAGGCGGGCGGACTGGGCGGAGGCGTCCTGCGCCTCCGCCTCGCGCGTGCGCGCCTCCCCCTCCGCCTCCGCGCGCAGCGCGCGGCAGGCCTCGGCGCGGGCCTCAAGGTCGGAGAGCGCCGAGCGGGCGGCGAGGAGCTCCTCCTGCGAGCGGGCGCGCGCGTGGAGGGCGAGGGCGAGGCGCTTCTCCCGGAGCGCCTTCACCTGCTCCTCGTAGCGGCGCGCCTTCCCCGCCTGGATCTTCAGGGAGCGGACCCGGGTCTCGAGCTCCCCGAGGAGGTCGGCGAGGCGCGTGAGGTCGAGCTCGACCTGCTCGATCTTCCGCAGCGCCTCGCGGCGGCGCGCGCGGAAGCGCGAGATCCCGGCGGCCTCCTCGAAGACCGAGCGCCTCTCCTGGGGGTCCACGGAGAGGAGGGCGTCGATCCGCCCCTGCTCCATCGCGGAGTAGCCCCGCACCCCGAGCCCCGTGTCGAACAGGAAGTCGCGGACGTCCTTGAGGCGCACGGCCCGGCCGTTCAGGAGGTACTCGCTCTCCCCCGTCCGGAAGAGGCGGCGCGTGACGGAGGCCTCGGACCGCCCCTCGGGGAGCCGCCCCCCCTCGTCCTCGAAGACGACGCAGACCTCGGCGAGGCCGAGGGGAGGGCGCCCCTCCGTCCCCTTGAAGAGGACGTCGGCCATCTCCTCGCCCCGCAGCGCCCCGGGGCGCTGCTCGCCGAGCACCCAGCGGACGGCGTCGATGACGTTGCTCTTGCCGCAGCCATTGGGTCCGACGAGGCCGGTGAGGCCCGGCCCGAACCCGAACTCCGCGCGCTCCGCGAAGGACTTGAATCCGAGAAGCTCGAGACGCTTGAGTCGCATTCAGGGACCACTCCCCGCGCGCAGGGGTTCGTCCCCGCACCGGGAGAGGACCGCGTCGGGCTCCCGGCGGGCGCGGTCGAAGTCCAGGAGGAATCGGGCGGGCGTCCCTCCACGCCCGTCCGGGTAGGGGACGGCGCCCGAGGGGAGGGCGGAGGCGAGCACCCCCGCTCCCGCCCCCGGGCTCGGCCCCGGGGTCGTCCATCCGTCGCTGTACCGCACCGCCTCTCCGGAGACGAACTCCGCCGAAGCGGGGACATCCTTCGCGTCGATCCCCTCGAAGCGCGCGCGGGCGACGGGGGCGGGCGACAGGTCGAGGAACGCGGCCAGGCCCCGTTCCCTCCCCTTCGCCCGGATGCCGTCGGCCATCGCGCCGACGAGGGTGCGCGCGAGTCGCGGGTCGAACTCCCCGCCGCAGGCGTAGCGCGCGCACTCGAGGAGCCCCGCCACCCCGACGGCGAAGGCGGGCCGTCCCGGCGGGAGGCCCGTCCCGCGCGCCGCGGCGCTCGCCGCGAGGAACTCGCGCGCGGCGCAGGTGGCCTCGAGCGCCACGTCGAGGAGGAGGAACGCCTCCTCGAGGATTCCCCCCTCGTTCCACCGGCCGGCCTTGTAGGCGAGGCGCGGGAGGTTCAGCACCGCGACGGTCGTCCCGAGGACGACCGGCATCCGCCCCTCCTCCCCGAACCGGCGCACGCCCCTCGCCGCGAACCGCTCCTCGGGCGAATCCCAGGCAAGGAGGATCCTCGGGGCGAGGGAGGCGGGCGGCGCCCCCTCCCCCTCCGCGGGCCAGGGCTCCTCGCGGTGGAGGACGAAGGCGGGGGGACGGGGGATCGCGAGCGCCGCCTCGAGGAGGGCGCGGCCGAAGCCGATCGAGGGGTCCGCGACGTGGAGCGCGACCTCCCCCCGCGCCGCCGAGGCGACCTGGCCGACCGTGACGAGGAGGGCGCGCGCGACGGCGGGACGCTCGGAGTCCGGGACGGCCCGGAACGCCTCCTCGAGGTCCTCGAGCGCCACGCATCCGGACACCGACCGCAGGGCGTCGGCGAGGAGGAAGCCGAGGTCCTCGACGAGGGCGAGAGGGCTCGCCGGCCTCGGGCGCTCCCCGAGGGAGGCGAACGCCCCCTCCGCCGCCGCCGTCGCGAGGACCCCCGCCCCGCCGAAGCGGTGCGGGGAGGCGGCCCCTTCGAGGTGGAGGTCGCCGGCGAGGTGGCGATCGACGACGGAGGCGGGGAAGATCTCCTCGAGCGCGAAGCGGGCGAGCACGCTGCCGGCCACGGTCCGCTCGGCCTCTCCCCCCGGGGCGCGGAGGACCCCCTCGTCGCTCGAGATCGCGACGCCCCGTCTCCATTCGGAGCCATAGCCCGAGGTCGTACTTCGGCCACCCGACGAGGCTCTGGCGCCGCAGCTTCGCCCCGAGGCCGAGGGAGAAGAGCTCGTTGTCGACCAGCTCGCGGAGGAGCGCGGTCGAGATCCGCGTGAGGCCCGAGGCGAAGACCCGGTCCTCCACCCGCGAGGCGACGGTCTCGGCGACCTCGCGCGGGAGGTCCGCCTCCATCATCAGGGCGGCCACTATCTTCCCCTTGCTCCACGACTGGAGGGCCCCCCCGGTCGGGGGGTGGACCGCGGGGGCGGCGCGCCCCTCCGGGTCCTTGCGGACGGCGAGGGCCTCGCGCACCTGCGCGCGCTTGTCGCGGTAGAGGATGTAGGCCTTCGCGACGGCCGCGTGCCCCGTCTCCATCAGGACGCGCTCGACGAGGTCCTGGATCTCCTCGATGTGCGGGGGGCCCGGGCCGCGGCGGGAGAGGGCGACCCCGACGACCTCCGCCAGCTCGGCGGCGAGGCGGCGGTCGCTCCCCCCCGTGGCGCGGATCGCCTTGAAGATCGCCTCCGCGATCTTGCGGGCGTCGAACGGGACCTCCCGCCCGTCTCGCTTGCGGACGCGTCGCGGGAGGTTCACGGCCGCCGCTCGAGCATGGGGCGCAGCTCCTGGAGGAACTGGGTGACGTCCTTGAACTCCCGGTAGACGGAGGCGAACCGCACGTAGGCGACCTGGTCGAGAGTGCGCAGCTCCTGCATCACGAGGTCCCCGATGAAGGAGGTCGGGACCTCCCGGTCGAACTTCTCCGAGCAGCTCCGCTCGATCCGCGCGACGATCTCCTCGAGCTTCTCCTCGCTCAGGGGGCGCTTCTCGCAGGCGCGGCGCAACCCCGCGAGGATCTTCGCCCGGTCGAAGGGCTCGCGGCGCCCGTCCTTCTTCACGACGCGGAGCGGGCTCTCCTCGAGCCGCTCGTAGGTGGTGTAGCGCCGGGAGCACTCGAGGCACTCCCGGCGGCGACGGATGGCGAATCCGTCGTTCGACGCGCGCGAGTCGATAACGCGGTCGTTGTCCTGCTTGCAGAAGGGACAGCGCACGCAGCGGGCGGGGGGAAGGGCGGGGAACCCCGATAGAGCAGGCGGCGGGGCCTGTCAAACCGAAATCGCGGCGGGACCTAGCTCGTCGGGCGGACGGCGAGGCCCGTCTGCCGGCGGATGACCTTCGACTCGAGGATCCCGAGGGAGCTCGAGACGAGCCAGTAGAGGGAGAGCCCGGCGGGGTAGGTGTAGAACATGAAGCCGAAGAGGAAGGGCATGAACTGGAGGACCTTCATCTGGGCCGCCATCTGCGGATCGGAGGGCTTCGGCGCCATCCGCTGCTGCAGCCACCAGACGACCATCATCGAGAGGGGGAGGACGTTCAAGTGCGTCCAGTGGAGCGGCCACGGGAGCGCGAAGCCGAAGGCGAGGGTCCGGTCGGGCTGCGAGAGGTCCTCGATCCAGAGGAAGGGGGCGTGCCGGAGGTCGTAGCCCACGCGCAGCGCCGAGAAGAGCCCGTACCAGACCGGGAGCTGGAGGAACATCAGCAGGCAGCCGAGGAACGGCGGCCGGAGGCCGTGCTCCTTGTAGAGCCTCCCCTGCGCCTCGTTGAACTTCCGGAAGTCGTTCTTGTACTTCCGCTTCAGCTCCTCGAGCTGCGGCTGGAGCTTCCGCGCCTTCTCCGTGAACCGCGCCATCGAGACCTGCTGGTGGCGGTTCAGGGGGAAGAGGGTCGAGCGGACGAGGCAGGTGAGGAGCGCGATCGAGGCCCCCCAGGAGGCCGTGATCGAGTGGAAGAGGCCGAGGATCCAGAGGACGATCCGGCTGATCCAGCCGAACACGCCGTAGTCGAGGGAGAGGACCTCCCGGTACGTCGGCTCGGCCTCGCGCAGGTCGATGGGACGCTTGGGGCCGAAGTAGACCTCGATCCTCTTCTCCTCGACCTCGCCGGGGGGCTTCACGTGGAAGGAGAGCCCGCACTCCGGCGCGAGG
>CBRGOK010000247.1:0-6088 GCA_967798035.1 uncultured bacterium | reverse complement strand
GGCGGGGAAGGACCCCTCCGACATCGTCTCGCGGGAGGCGCTCGCCGCGTTCCTGGAGGAGGTCGGCCGCCGCAAGGAGGCGGAGGAGATCCGGCGCGACCTCGCGCGCTTCGCGACGAGGACCGTCGTCGAGGACCCCGGGCGGCTGGTCGCGCTCGGCCGGGCGTACGCGGCGCTCGGCCGCGCCGAGGACGCCTCCGAGGTCTTCGTCGAGGCGCTGCGCCTCGAGGAGGGGAGGGCCGACGCCGCCGTCGCGCTCGGGGACCTCTACTTCCGCGTGTACCGCGACGCGCAGGGGAGCCCGAGCGCCGTCGAGGAGTACAACCAGGTGCTGCGGCGCAACCCCCGGAACGTCGAGGCCCTCCTCGGATGCTTCCGGGTCTACCGCTCGAACTTCGCCCGGGACGGCTCGAAGACGGAGGGGTTCCTCCGCAAGGCCCTCGAGACGAACCCGAGGTGCGTCGAGGCGCTCGTCGAGCAGGCGGCGCTGCGGATCACGGACCGGCGGTTCGAGGAGGCGCGCGCGAGCCTCCTCGAGGCCCGCCGCGTGAACCCCCTCGACCGGGGGGCGCGGGCCAACCTCGCCGCGCTCGACCTCCTCGAGGGGAAGCGGGAGGCCTACGAGGAGGGCGCGAAGGCCCTGGGGGAGGAGTGCCCCGGCTCGGGGGAGCCCTCGGCGACCGCGGGGAAGGCGCTCGTCGAGCTCTACCGGTTCCCGGAGGCGGTCCCGCTCCTGCGGGAGGCGGTGCGCCTCGAGCCGGGCCTCGCGGAGGCGTGGACCGACCTCGGGCGCGCCCTCGCGAACTGCGGGAACGAGAAGGAGGGGATCGAGGCGCTGCGCCGCGCCGAGGGGACCGACCGCGGTTTCCTCCACCCCTGGCGCAAGAACATGCTCGCGGTGCTGGAAAAGCTCGAGGGGACCTACGAGGGCCGCGACGCTCCCCCCTTCAAGTTCCGCCTCCATCCCGAGGAGGCTCCCGTCCTCGGCGAGCTCCTTCCTCCCCTCCTGTTGGAGGCGCTCGAGGACCTCTCGAAGCGCTACGGGTTCCGGCCGGAGGGGGAGGTCCTCGTCGAGGTGTTCCACGAGTACGGCGACTTCTCCGTCCGGACGGTGGGCTTCACCGGCTTCGGGGCCCTCGGGGTCTGCTTCGGGCCGGTGGTGACGGCGGTCTCCCCCCTCGCGACGGAGGTGAGGGGGAAGTTCTCCTGGGAGGCGACGGTGTGGCACGAGTTCGCCCACGTCGTCACGATCGCGCTCTCCCGCGCCCGCGTCCCGCGCTGGCTCACGGAGGGGCTCTCCGTTCTCGAGGAGAAGCGCCGGGACCCGGGGTTCGACCGGGGGATGGACCTCGAGCTCGCCAACGCGCGCGCGAGCGGGACGATCTACCCGATCGAGGAGCTGAACGGCGCCTTCCGGACGCCGAACATCCTCTTCGGCTACTACCAGGGGGGGCTCGTCTGCGAGTGGATCGAGAAGAACTACCCCTTCGAGACCTTCCGGAAGATGCTCCGGCTCTACGGCGAGGACAAGAGCACCCGGGAGGTCCTGCGGGGGTCCCTCTCCCTCGAGCCGGCGGAGTTCGACAAGCGCTTCCTCGCCTTCGTCGACGAGAAGCTCCGCGACGTCCGGGTCGAGCCGACGCGGACGGAGGAGGGGCTCCGGCGGCTGCGCGCGCGCGTGCGGGAGGCGCCCCAGGATCTCGACGCGGGGATCTCCCTCGCCTGGGAGCAGGCGAAGCGGCGCAATCCCGTCGACGCGGAGGAGGGGCTGCGGCGCGTGCGCGCGCGCTCGCCCGACCATCCCCGCGCCCACCTGCTCGCGGGGGAGCTCGCCTTCGCGCGGGGGCGCACGGACGTCGCGCGGGCGGAGTACGAGGCGGGGTTCGCGGGCGGGGCGGAGGAGTTCTTCGCCCGCGCCCACTACGCGAGGCTCCTCGAGGGGGAGAAGGAGTTCGACCGGGCGATCGAGGCGTGGCGCGCGGCGAAGGCGGCCTTCCCCCGGTTCAGCGCGGACCCCACCCTCTCCCCGCACCTCGCCCTCCAGCGCCTCCTCGCCGGCGCGGGCCGGACGGAGGAGGCGCGGAAGGAGCTCGAGGAGTTCGCCGGGCTCGGGGTGAAGTCGGCCGATCCTTTCGTCGAGCTGGCGACCTACGCCGAGGGGAGCGAGGACGCCGCGGCGGCGGAGAAGTGGCTGCGCCGGGCGATCGGCGTCGAGCCCTTCCGGCGCGACCTCCACGCTCGCCTCGGCCGGGCGCAGCGCACGCTCGGACGGCTCGAGGCGGCCGTCCGCTCCTTCCGGGTCGCGCGCGCCGTGCGCCCCGAGCTCGACGCGCTCGCCGGGCGCGGGGAACGGGAGGAGGGGGCCGACGTGCGGGAGCGGGCCGAGCTCTTCCGCGAGGAGGCGGAGACCCAGCTTCTGCGGAAGGACCGGGCCGCCGCCGCCGAGGCGGCGCGGCGCGCCCTCGAGCTCGACCCGGGCGACGCGCGGGCGGCGGAGATCCTCGATCTCGCCGGGCGACCCTCCTCGGGTTGACCGCCGCCGCCGCGCTCTTATGCTCCGCCGCCTCCCGCGTCCCGACCTCCTCCCCCCTTGCTCGTCCCCCTGTTCCGCCGCTCCTCCCTCTCCGGCGACCGCGACGGTCACCGCCCGGGGACGAGGGCCTTCCCGCTGACGGAGGAGAACCGCCACGCCGTCCTCGCGGCGCGGGAGGCGGCGGCGAATCCGGGGGGGATCTTCAATCCGCTCCTCCTCCTCGGCCCTCCGCGGACTTCGCGCGTCAGGGGCTGCGCCCCTGCCTCCTGCGCGTGCGCGAGCTGGGGGCGCGCTTCGTGCGCGCCGCGCGGAGGGGGCGGCTCGAGGAGCTGACGCTCGGCCTCCTCGGCCACGGCGCCCTCCTCCTCGACGAGGCGGAGCGGTTCGCCGGCCGCGAACGCCTGTGCCGCACCTCGGCGGCGATCGTCGAGTCGTTCCTCTGCCGGCGCAGCCCCGTCGCCGCCGCGAGCCGGCTCCATCCCCGGCAGGTCCCCGGGTTCGATCCCCGCCTCGCCGCCCTCCTCGACGGAGGATTCCGCGCCACGATCGGGGGTACGCTCGGCAGGCCGACCCTCGAGGGGATCGCGGAGGAGGCGAGGAGGCGGACGGGGGTCGAGCTGGGCTCGCTCCAGGGCCGAGGGCGCTCGTCGCTCCGCGCGTCCGCTCGGGGCGAATTCGTCCTCGCGGCGCTCCAAGCGGGCTTCACCCTGCCCGAGATCGGCCGCTTCCTCGGGGACCGGTCGGTGGAGGCGGTCGGGCACCGCGCGCCCGGGGCGCGCGCGCGCGCCGGGTCGGCCGCCGCGCCGGTGGGAGCGGTGGCCGCGCCGGTGGGAGCGGTCGGAGGTCCGGTCGCCGGATGAGGCGAGGGGTCTTCCTCGTGCTCGACGGTCCGGACGGGGCGGGGAAGACGACGCAGGTCGCGCGCCTCGCCCGCCGGCTCCGGCGCAGCGGGAGGCGCGTCCTCGTCGTCCGGGAGCCGGGCGGGACCCCGCTCGGCGAGGCGCTGCGGCGACTCCTCCTGCACGGCGCGATCCCGAGCGGAGCGGGGGCGCAGGCGCTCCTCTTCGGGGCCGCCCGCGCGGAGCTCCTCGATCGGGTCGTCGCCCCCGCGCTGCGGCGCGGCTGGGTCGTCCTCTCCGACCGGGGGACCCCCTCGACCTTCGCCTACCAGGGGATCGCGGGGTCGGTGGGGGGGGAGCGCGTCCTCGCGCTCGCCCGGGCCTTCCACCGCGAGCCGGAGGCGAACCTCCTCCTCCTCCTCGACGTCCCCCCCGAGGTCGCGAGGGCCCGGCGGAGAGGGCGGGACCGCTTCGAGCGGAAGGGGCTCCCCTACGCGCGCGCCGTGCGCCGCGGATTCCAGGCCTTCGCCCGCCGCGGCGGCGGGCGCGTGCGCCTGCTCGACGGGTCGGCTCCGAGAGGCGAGGTCGAGGAGGCGATCTGGCGTGCCGTCCGCCCCCTCGTTTCCTGACGTCGCGGGGCACGAGGCGAGCCGGGCCTTCCTCGGGCGGCTCCTCGAGGAGGAGAGGCTCCCGCACGCGATCCTCCTCGCCGGTCCGGACGGGATCGGGAAGACCCGGCTCGCCCGGGGGCTCGCGCGGGGGAAGCTCTGCGGGAGCGGGCCGGGGTGCGGGACCTGCGCCTCCTGCCGCCTCTTCGAGTCCGGGGCGCACGCCGACTTCCTCCTCGTCGATCCTCCCGGCGCGACGATCCCGATCGCCGCGATCCGGGGCGGGGAGGGGGAGGCGCAGGAGCCGGGGGCCGCGGGCCCCGGGCTCGTCGACTGGATCGGCCGCAGGGCCTCCGGTCCGAGGGGGAAGTGCGCGCTGGTGCGCGACGCGGGGCGGATGAACGTCTTCGCGCAGAACGCCCTCCTGAAGACCCTCGAGGAGCCGCCGGAAGGCTCCCTCCTCCTCCTCACGGCGACCTCGGTCGACTCCCTCCTCGGGACTGTCGCGTCCCGCTGCCTGTGCCTGCGCCTTCGACCCCTGAAGGTGGAGGAGGTCGAGCGCCACCTGCGCGAGCGGGGGCTCGGCGCCGGGAGGGAGGCGGAGGCGGCGGCCTTCTCGGGCGGCTCGATCGGCGCCGCCCTCGCGTATCTCGAGGTCGCGCCGGGGAAGAAGGCGTGGGAGCAGGCGGAGCGCCTGATCTCGGGAGAGCCGTTCTCCCCCTCCCTCCGGGACGAGCTCTTCGCCTCCCTCGGCGCGAAGTCGGCGGCGGCCGACCGGCGCGCCCTGGCCCGGACGTTCCTCACCTGGACCGGCCTCCTCCTCCACCGACGCTGGAGGGACGCGGTTGCGGGGGGGGTCGGGGCGGCCTATGTTCCTGGCCCGGATACGACGCGGGCCTTCGAGGAAGTCCTCGCGACGGCGAGTCGCGCCTTGCGGGACCTCGAGGCCAACGTCGAGCCCGGACTCCTCCTCGACCTCCTCGAGGCCGACGTCACGCGCGCGTGCAGGCTTTCGCCTCCGTCCGCTACGGCTTGATGCGCTACAAGGGGACGTTCCGGACGTCCCTCCTCGACCTGCGCGCAGGGGAGGAGTGCGTCGTGCGGACGCCCAGAGGACAGGAGGGAGGGGTCGTGCTGGCTCCCCCGCGCACCGCCGCGGATCACCCCTGCAGCGCCTGCAGCCTGACGGGGGACCTCCTGCGGCGGGCGAACGAAGAGGACCGGGCGCAGGCCCGAACACTCGCGGTGCGGGGGACGGCCCGGGAGGCCCGGATCTGCCGGGAGAGGATCGCCGCCCAGGGGCTGCCGATCCGCCTGGCGGGGGTCGAGGCGCTCCTCGGTGGGGAGAGGCTCGTCGTCTACTTCGTCTCCGAGGAGAGGATCGACTTCCGCACCCTCGTGCGCGACCTCTCCGAGCGCCTCGCGGCGCGCGTCGAGATGCGCCAGATCGGGGCGCGCGACGACGCCCGGCTCGTCGGGGAGTACGGCCACTGCGGCCGGCGGCTGTGCTGCAAGGCGTGGCTCCCGGAGATCAAGCCGATCTCGATGCGGATGGCGAAGGTCCAGAAGTCGACCCTCGACCCGACGAAGATCTCGGGGCAGTGCGGGAGGCTCCTCTGCTGCCTGCGCTACGAGGACGAGGTCTACACGGAGTTCCGCCAGACCCTCCCGAGGCGCGGTGAAAAGGTCGACACGCCTCGCGGGCCCGGCGAGGTCCTCGATCAGGAGATCCTCCCCCGCCGCGTGCGCGTCCTCCTCGGGAGCGGGGAGCGCGCCGTCTACCCCGCCTCCGAGGTCGTGCGGCGCCCCGAGCCCGGCCGCGGGGCGCCCGCGGCGCAGGAACCGGAAGGCGCGGAGTGAGGCGTGGAGGACCTCGAGGCGCGGCTGCGGGCGCTCGCGGTGAAGGACCCGCGCTATCCCCCGATCGCCTACGCGTTCGTCTTCGAGGCCCTCGAGTACACGATCCGGACGACCGGGAGGGACGTCTCGAAGGGGGAGGCGCGGCACGTCTCGGGCCGCGAGCTCCTCGAGGGGATCCGCACCTTCGCCCGGGAGGAGTTCGGCCCCCTCGCGCGGGCCGTCCTCGGATCGTGGAACATCCAGAAGAC
>CBRGOK010000246.1:0-6097 GCA_967798035.1 uncultured bacterium | reverse complement strand
CTTCCCTCACACCCCCTTCGGGCGGCGGATGATCGTCTCGGGTCCCTCCTTCGCGGGCGAGGAGCACTCCGCCTCCGACCCCCGGGGGTTCGGGCTCGAGGGGAAGGAGGGGGTCGCCCTCTCCTCGCTTCGGCCGGCCGGCGTCGCGATGATCGAGGGCCGGCGCGTCGACGTCGTCACCCGAGGGGAGTTCCTCGATCCGGGCGCGCGCGTCCGCGTGCTCGAGTTCTCCGGAAACCGCGTGGTCGTCGTCCCGACGGGCGGCGAGCGCGCCGCCTCCCCCGCCTGAGGGGGCCCCGACCGAAAGGACCATGAACCCCTTCCACCTCCCCCTCTCCGCGATCCCGCTCCTCGCCCAGGCCGGCCGCCGCCCCGCCGACTCCGGGGGCGGCTTCCCTCTGACGGAGGTCGTGATCGGCGGCGCGATCCTCCTCGCGTTCGTCTTCCTCGTCGTCTTCCTCCGCTACGCGAACCTCTGGGTCCAGTCCCTCTTCACCCACGCGGGGGTCGGCCTCTTCGAGATGGTCTCGATGTCGTTCCGGAAGGTGAACCCGGCGACGATCCTGCGCGCGAAGATCATGTCCGTGCAGGCGGGCCTCGCGGGGATCCAGACCCGCGACCTCGAGGCGCACCTCCTCGCGGGGGGCAACGTGATGAAGGTGACCTCGGCGCTCATCGCGGCCGACCGCGCCCGGATCGCCATGGACTTCAAGCAGGGCTGCGCGATCGATCTCGCGGGACGCGACATCGTCGACGCCGTGAGGACCTCCGTGAACCCGAAGGTCATCGACTGCCCCGACCCGAAGAGGGGCAAGGAGGAGGTCGCGGCGGTCGCGAAGGACGGGATTCAGGTCCTCGCCAAGGCCCGCGTGACGGTCCGCACGAACATCGCCCGCCTCGTCGGCGGGGCGACGGAGGAGACGATCATCGCCCGCGTCGGGGAGGGGATCGTCTCCGCGATCGGCTCGAGCAGCTCCCACAAGGAGGTCCTCGAGAACCCCGACCGGATCTCGAAGAACGTCCTCGCGAAGGGGCTCGACGCCGGGACGGCCTTCGAGATCGTCTCGATCGACATCGCCGACGTCGACATCGGCCACAACATCGGCGCGCGGCTCCAGGCCGACCAGGCGGAGGCGGACAAGCGCGTCGCGCAGGCGATGGCCGAGAAGCGACGGGCGATGGCCGTCGCCGCCGAGCAGGAGATGCGGGCCGAGGTGATGGCGAACCGGGCGAAGGTCGTGCTCGCCGAGGCCGACGTGCCCCGCGCCTTCGCGGAGGCTCTGCGCGCCGGGAGGCTCGGGGTCTTCGACTACTACAAGCTCCAGAACGTGCAGGCCGACACGAAGATGCGGGAGTCGATCGGAGGCGGGGGAACCGGCCCCGTCGAGAAGAAGGGGTAGAGCCGCGTGCCTCCCGAGCTGGACCGGCTCGTCAAGTGGGTCAGCGAGCACTTCAACCTCGTCGTCCTCATCGTCGTCTTCGCCTCGAGCGTCCTCCTCCCCATCTTCCGCAAGGCCGCCGACGCCCGCGCGCGGGCGTCGCGCAGGGGGCGGGGCGCCGAAGGGGGGGAGGACGAGGCGTCCCCGACAGGGCCCGAGGGGGAGCCGCGAGCCGAGGGGTCGACCGGGCCCCGGGATTTCGACTGGGGGAAGTGGCTCGAAGAGATGCAGCAGCGGACGACGGGGGAGGCCCCCGTCGAGGTCGAGGAGAGGCCCTCCCCGAAGGCGCCGCCCCGCGCCCAGCCGCGCTCCCTCGAGGAGGACGTGGAGGAGGAGGGGAAGCCCGTCTGGGACCGCCGGCCCCTGACGGAGGCGAGGCCCCTCACGGAGGCGCGAGCCCTCACGGAGGCCGAGCCGTTGACGAAGGCCCGTCCCCTGGAGCGCGCTCCGCTGACCCGGTCCGCGCCGTTGACCGAGGCGGTTCCCCTGACGGATCTGCCGGCCTACGCCCCCGGAGCCGAGCCCGAGCCCGTGGGGACGCTCGAGCCGGGGCGAGTCGAGACGGTCGAGGATTCCCTCGACGTCCCCGACATGCCCTCGGAGGTGACGACCCTCGACCGTCCCGCCGGGGTGAGCTCCCTCGAGAAGGAGAAGCCCTCGACTCCGGCGGCCGCCGAGCTCCCCGCCGAGGTGGCGGCGCTCATCCGCATCCCGACGGACCCCCACGAGTGGTCCCAGGCGTTCGTCGTGAGCGAGGTGCTCGGCCGTCCGGCCGCGCTCCGGGAGCCCGGGGAGGGGGTCGCTCCGGGGCTGCGCTGAGGGGCTACCAGAGCCCCGCCCAGAAGAAGTGGGCGAGCGCGCCCGGGAATTCCCGGGCGTCCTGCCGGGCCCGCGCGGCCTCGTGATCGAGGAGCCAGCCGAGTCCGGAGGTCCCCTCCTCCCACTCCGTCGCGAGCCAGTGGGGAGCCCCCGTCACCATCGCCCCCCCGCGATCGAGGTCCTCCTCGAACCGCCCCCTCATCTCGGAGAGCCCCCAGCGGAGGCGGCGGAGATCCCGGGCGCTGTCGCGTGCGACCCAGTCGGGGAAGCCCGTCACGTGGCCGAGGGTCTCCCTCGCGTCCCTCGCGACGCCCTCGCCGGCGCGGGCGAAGGTGCTCCGGAGGGCGGCCCAGTCCCTCTTGACGTCGCGCGCGATCCAGCGCGGGCCCCCGGCGAAGATCTCCCAGGTCGAGCGCGCATCCCCCCGGATCTGCCGGGCGGGGGCCACGAGCCCGGTCTCGAGGCTCCGCGTCGCGGAGCAGCCCGCGGCGGCGAGCGCGAGGAGGAACGCTTCAGCCCGCATGGTCCGGTCCAGGATCCCCTCCGACCCGCGCCCCGTCGAGAATCTTCCCGTCCTCGATCCAGACGCGCCGGGGACAGCGGCGGGCGAGCTCCGGGTTGTGGGTCGCGATCACGAAGGTCTTCCCGCTCTCGCGGTTGAGCGCGAGGAGGAGATCGACGATCTCGATCCCGGTCCTCGAGTCGAGGTTCCCGGTCGGCTCGTCGCACAGCACGATCTCCGGCTCCGCGAAGAGCGCGCGCGCGATCGCGACGCGCTGGCGCTCCCCGCCCGAGAGCTGGGCGGGCCGGTGCAGGAGGCGGTCGCCGAGCCCGAGGCGGCCGAGGAGCGCCCCCGCCCGATCCCGCTCCTCCCACGAGGAGCGTCGCGGTCCCGCCCCGGGGCCGATCCACCGCGGGAGGAGGGTGTTCTCGAGGGCGTCGAGCTCCGGGATCAGGTGGTAGAACTGGAAGACGAAGCCGATCTCGCGGTTGCGGGTCCGCGCCCGCTGCGCGAAGGAGAGGGAGGAGGCGTCGACCCCCCGCAGCCGCACGGAGCCGGCGCTCGGGACGTCGAGGAGTCCCAGGCAGTGGAGGAGCGTCGACTTGCCGGCGCCCGAGGCCCCGAGGAGGGCCGTCATCTCCCCCCGCGCGAGCGCGAGGTCGATCCCGCGCAGGACCTCGATCTCCCGTCCCCCGACGCGGTAGGACTTCCGCAGGTCCCGGACCTCGAGGAGCGGGGGCTCACTCATAGCGCAGGGAGACGACGGGGTGCTTGCGGGAGGCGATCCACGCCGGGATCAGCGAGGCGAGGAAGCCGGCCGTCAGGGTGAAGGCGAGGATCAGGACCACGCCGGTCACGTCGACCTCGCAGGGGAGCCGATCGAAGATGTAGATGTCGGCCCGGAAGATCTCGAGGCCGAGGTGGTTCTTCAGCCACTGCTCGATGGCCGGGAGGTTGAGGGCCACGATGAGCCCGCCCGCCAGGCCGAGCGCCTCCCCGAGGAGGGTGATCGTGAGACCGAGGGCGAGGAAGACGCCGAGGATCCCGCCCCGGGCGGCGCCGAGAGCCATCAGGATCCCGATGTCCCGCGTCTTCTCCTTGACGGTCGTCGAGAGGAGGGCGAAGAGGAGGAAGGCGGCCACGATCACGATGAAGAAGAGGATCACGGCCATGATCCGCTTCTCGTTGTCGATCGCGCCGAGGAGGATGCGCTTGCGCTCCTCCCAGGTCTCGACGTAGAGGAACTCGCTGCGCCCCCCCACGCCGTCCTCGACGAAGGTCCCCGGGAGCTCCGCGGCCGCGAGGCGCCGCTCGATCTCCCGCACGACCGGCGCCCCGCGCGAGGGGTCCTCCAGCCGCACGACGATCTCGGAGAAGTCCTCCTCCCCCTCGAGGAACTCGCGGGCGAGGACCTCCCGCGGGAGGAGGATCGTCGAGAGGTCGTACTCGTACTCCCCCGTGCGGAACGTCCCGGCGACGGCGAAGTGGCGGTTGATCGGCCGCACGCGGTTGCCGGTGGAGGTCCAGGTCGCGGTCGCGAGGTCGATCGTCTGCCCGCGGTGCAGGCGGAGGTTCCTGTAGAGCTGCTCCCCGACGACGACCGTGCGGGGGGGCGCCTCCCGGTCCTCCGTCGGGAGGGCGTCGAGGGGGGGCGCGAAGGGGTGGGCGGGGTCGGCGACGCGGGAGTCCCCCTGCGTCCGATCGAGCGGGGGGTTGCTCAGCGCGACCGCGAGATTCGTCACGCCCGCCTCGGCCTCCGGGTCGAGGCCGATCAGCTGGGCGGCGTTGCGGGCGCCGAGGGCCGCGGAGGTGCGCATGAAATTCGTCGACCGCCCGACCGAGATGAGAGCGACGTGGAGGAAGCGCGGCGCGCACCCGGCGACCCCGGGCGTCGAGCGGAGCACCTTCTCGTACTCGGCGTAGGGGCCGATCCTCTCCCCCTCCCGCGGGCGGGGGGTGACGATGACGTCGGCGAGGGAGCCCCGCGCCATGCGCCGCGTCTCCTGGATGAACCCGTTCATCACCGACAGGACGACGACGAGGGCGAGGACCCCGACGGCGATCCCGAGGATCCCGACGAGGTGGATCCAGCGGGCGAAGAGGTAGCGCCGGGCCAGGGCCGCCGCGTACACGGCTCATCCCCGCTCCGGCCGCATGAGGGGGAAGAGGATCACGTCGCGGATCGTCGGCGCGTCGGCGAGGAGCATCGCGAGCCGGTCGATCCCGACGCCGAGCCCCCCGGCGGGGGGCATCCCGTAGGCGAGGGCCCGCAGGAAGTCGGTGTCGACCGCCCGCGGCGCCTCCTCGTCCCGCGAGGCGACCTGGGCCCGGAGGATCTCCTCCTGCAGGACGGGGTCGTTCAGCTCCGTGAAGGCGTTGGCGAGCTCCATCCCGGCGACGAAGAGCTCGAAGCGCTCCGCGAACCGGGGGTCGGCGGGCTTGCGCTTCGCGAGCGGGCAGATCTCCGCCGGGTAGTCGAGGACGAACACGGGTCCCTCGAGCCGCTCCTCGACGAGGGCCTCGAAGAGGTCGTTCGCGACGACCGCCGCGGGGCGTCCCGCCTCCGGGAGGCCCGCCGTCCGCGCCCTCGCCCGCAGCGCCCCCTCGTCGAAGAGGTCGACCCCGGCGTGCTCCGCCAGCAGGTCGGCGTAGCGGGCGCGGCGGAACGGGGGGGCGAAGGCGTAGGTCTTCCCCCGGAACGGGACCTCCGTCGTTCCGCAGACCGCGCGGGCGGCCGCCGCGAACATCTCCTCGACGAGCCGCGCGATCCCCTCGTAGTCCGCGTACGCCTCGTAGGACTCGAGCATCGTGAACTCGGGGTTGTGCTTGCGGGAGATCCCCTCGTTGCGGAAGACCCGGCCGATCTCGTAGACCCGTTCGAAGCCCGCCACGATCAGCCGCTTCAGGTACAGCTCGGGGGCGATCCGCAGGAACAGGTCCATGTCGAGGGCGTTGTGGTGGGTCACGAACGGCCGGGCGGCCGCTCCGCCGGGCACGGGGTGGAGGACGGGCGTCTCCACCTCGACGTAGGCCCGGGCGTCGAGGAACCGGCGGATGGCGGTGATGGCGGCAAAACGGATCTGGAAGACCCGCCGGGCCTCCTCGTTGACGATGAGATCGACGTAGCGGCGGCGGAAGCGGGTGTCGATGTCGGACAGGCCGTGCCACTTGTCGGGCAGGGGCCGAAGCGACTTGGCCAGGAGCCGGAACGAGCACACCTTGACCGAGAGCTCGCCCCGCCGGGTGGTCATGACATCGCCTTCGACGCCGATCCAGTCGCCGAGGTCGAGCCGGGCGAACTCCGCCAGCCCGTCCTCCCCCACCTCGCCCTGGGAGA
>CBRGOK010000245.1:0-6121 GCA_967798035.1 uncultured bacterium | reverse complement strand
GCAGGTGATGAGCGCGATCGACTTCCCCTCCTTCACGTGGCCCTCGACCTCCCCGGGGGCGAGCATCCGGGGGTCGGCGAGGAGGGTCGCGACCTGCTTGATCCGCTCGAGGTGCTGGAAGTTCTCGGGCGAGGTGAAGACCGCCATCACCATCGGATTCCCGAGGGTCGAGTCCCCGAGGGTCTCGAGCGCCATCCACTCGGAGGAGGCGTCGAGGTGCTTCAGGTACTCGACGATCTGGGGGTGGCGGGCGAGGCGGCCGTCCGCCCCCATCGGGAAGCCGAAGAACTCCTCGGGGGTCTTCTGCGCGGGAGACGCGGGAACGAGGAGAGCGAGACCCAGCGCGAGCCAGCCGAACCGCATCGGTCGGTCCTCCTCTCCCCCCCGCGCGCTCTCAGGGCTCGACGCGGACGGCGTCCTTCCCGTCGTAGGCCGGGGAGAAGATGGCGAGGGCGATGTACGGCGCTCCCCCCGTCGCCTTGAAGGAGTGGGCCGTGCCGGCGGGGACGAGGACGACCGAGCCCGGCCCCATCTGGATCGTCCGGTTGCCGTCCGGATGGACGAGCCGCATCACTCCCTCGCCCCGCAGCCCGCAGACCGTCACGGCGTGGTGTTCGTGCTTATGGAGCGGCTCCTCGCCGACGATCGCGAGGTGGTGGCTCGCGTCCCCCGCCTTGCCGAGCGGGATCAGGTTCACCGGCTGGTTCGGCGAGAGGGGTTGCTCGTCCGCCAGCGCGAGGAGGTCCACGCAGTTCGCGCCGGCGTAGCCGGGGGCGTGGTAGTCGGGCCGGGGCGAGGCGCAGGAAGCCGCGAAGGCGACAGGGAGCAGAAGCGCGAGTTTCCTCATGGGCGTCGCCGGGACTATGCCGGCGGGCGACCCGCGGGGCAACGCGCCTCCGCTCCTAGGGCGCGGAGCGCCATCCGAGTGCGAGGCGCCTCGACCGTGGAGTCCCGCAGCTCCGCCGCGAGTCGCGCGAGGTCCTCGGGCGTGTCGACGTCGTGCCAGGGCTCGAGGACGGCGAGGGCGATCCCCGCCCGCTCCGCGCGCTCCCTGGTCTGGTCCGCGACCCGAGGGCTCCCCATCTCGACCCCCTCGAAAAGCGCCGGGAAGGGTCGCGAGAGCCCGATCAGGCAGTAACCACCCCCCTCGTCTGGGCAGATGGCTGCCTCGCGACCGGAAGCGAGCGCGGCGAAGGCGGCCTCGACCCGAGCGAGGGGGAGGGTCGGAGCGTCCGAGCCGACGACGACGACCGGGCCACTGCCCCCGGCAAAGGCGTCCTCGAAGAAGTTTCGGAGCCGCGCCGCCAAGCCCTCCCCCCTCTGGCGCAGGAACCGCGCCCCCGGGGGAGCGAGGGGGCGGAAGACGCGCTCCTCTCCGTCGTGGGCGACGACGAGGTCGATCTCCCGAGTCCGCGCGTACTCCCCCATTCTCTCGAGCGTGTCCCCGAGGAAGGCCCCGTAGAGGGCCGCCGCTTCCCCATGCGTGAGGGAGGGGCAGAGCCTCGTCTTCACCTTCCCCGGCTCCGGGGCCTTCGCAAACACGGCGAGGAGCATCGCCGTCACGATATCGGACCGAACCGCTCCGGGCGCTCGACCGTTCGGGATTGCGCGACCCCGGCGCTATAAGGTCCCCCTCCGGAGTACCCATGATCGCGAGCCTCCTCCTCCTCGCTTCCCTCGCCCCCCAGGCCCCCCCTCCCGACCTCGGAAGGGTGGTCGACCAGGCCTGCCACTGGCTCCGCTGGAAGGCGCGGAACCGTGACGGCTCGTACGGGAAGGGGGTCATCGAGACGGGCGCGGCGCTCTCCGCCCTCGCGCAGAGCCCGCGGGGCTACCGCGAGATCGACGGGCCCTGGATCCGCGACGCGGTCGCGTGGCTCTTCGCGCACCAGGCTCCCGACGGATCCTTCGGCGTCGAGGGGGAGGACCGGAAAGAGGCGACCTCCTGGGCGGTCGGCGCACTAAAGGTCCTCCAGGTTTCCCACCACGAGGCGGAGCGGACGCGTGCGGAGGCGTACCTCACCTCTCAGAAGACGCTCCCTGCGTGCGACATTCCGACAGCCCCCCCCAACGGAACGGCGGAGGAGGCCGAGCAGGCACTGAAGGACGCCCAGCCGATCCTCGCCCGCCGCGGGAAGGACGGGGACTGGAACGGGTCCGTCCTCGAGACGGCGAAGGCGGCGAATCAGCTCTCCCAACTCCAGAGGACGATCCTCGCCGCGCGGAAGCCCAAGCCCGGCCCCGCCGCCCCGCCGCCCGCTCCGAAGGAACCCCCCTCGAAGGAGGCGATCGACGCCGCGGTCCGGAAGGGGCTCGACTTCCTGATGGCCAATCGGGAGGGGGACGGCTTCTGGGGCTTCGGCGGCCGGTCCGACCCCGGCATCACGGGGCTCTGCGCCGCGGCCCTCCTGTCCGCGTCTCCTCCGCGATCCAAGGAAGTCGACGAAGCGATAGGCAAGTCCCTCGCCTTCCTCGCGCAGGCGCAGGACAAGGACGGGGCCGTCTCGAGCGGAGGCGTCGCCTCCTACGTGACGAGCGTCGCGATCCAGGCCTGGGCCGCCTCGGGCGACGCGAAGTGGCGGGGCAACATCGAGCGCGCCCAGGGCTTCCTCCGCACGGTCCAGGCCGACGAGGGGGAGGGCTACAAGGAGGACGACCGCTTCTACGGCGGGATCGGCTACGGGGACGACGAGCGCCCCGACCTCTCGAACCTGAACTACGCCCTCGACGGGCTCGTCGCCTCGGGCCTCCCCTCCACAGACCCCGCCTTCGCGAAGGCGCTCGCCTTCCTCCAGCGCTGCCAGAACCGAAGCGAGTCGAATCCGACCGCCGTCCAGGTCGCCGGGGACACGATCGTCGCGGGGAACGACGGGGGCGCCGCCTACTTCCCCGGCAACTCTCCCGCCGGGACGACGACTCTCCCCGACGGCCGCAAGGTCGCCCGCTCCTACGGGAGCATGACCTACGCGCTCCTGAAGGGCTTCCTCTATGCCGGCCTCGGGAAGACCGACGCGCGCGTGCAGGCCGCCTACGCCTGGATCGGGAAGAACTGGACCCTCGAGGAGAACCCCGGCTTCGACACGTCGAAGGACCCGCGCGCCGGGTACCAGGGCTACTTCTACTACCTCCACACCGTGGCGCGGACGCTGCGCCTCTTCGGCGAGGAGAAGGTCGTGGACGCCTCGGGCGCGTCCCACGACTGGAAGGGAGAGCTCGCCTCGCGCCTCCTCTCACTCCAGAAGGGGGACGGCTCGTGGATCAACGACATCGACCGGTGGTGGGAGGGGCGTCCCCCCCTCGTCACCGCCTACGCCCTCCTGACCTTGAAGGAGACGCGCTGACCGGGGGAGCCCTCAAGACCGCCGCAGGGCGCCGCCGAAAGGCGCCCGATGATCCGGGCTGTCCGCGTCCTTCCCTCCTGCATCGGCTGCGGGGTCTGCGCCCACCTCTGCCCGGACGTCTTTCGGTGCGGGAGGCGGGCGCGCGTCGTCGGGGGCCCCGAGGACTTCGCGGCATGGGAGCCCTCCCTCCCGGACATCGCGGACCTCTGCCCCGTCCTCGCGATCGAGGTCGACCGGGCGCGGCCCCGGGCTCGCGCCCGGAGCGCGCGTCCTCGCGCCTCGAGGGCCTCCCGCTCCTGAGCGGTTGAGCGGGGCCTGGTCCCGCGCCACGCCCCCGCGCCGAACGATGCCTCGATCCTCCTCCGGCTCCGGGATCCGCCTCTTCCGGATCGCCGGGATCGCCGTCGTCGCCGACCCCTCCTGGTTCCTCGGCCTCGCGCTCATCGTCGCCTGGTTCGCCCTCTCCGTCCCCCACGAGGCCGCGGCGACCGCCTCCGCCGGCGCCCGGGCTTTCCTCGGCCTCCTCGTCGCCCTCTCCCTCTTCGCCTCGGTCCTCGTCCACGAGCTCGCCCACTGCGCCCTCTCGCGGCGCTTCGGGAAGCCCGTCCGCCGGATCCGGCTCTTCCTCCTCGGCGGCGTCTCCGAGGTCCCCGAGGAGCCCGACCGGCCGCTCGAGGAGTTCCTCGTCGCCGTCGCGGGCCCGGCGGTCTCCCTCCTCCTCGGCCTCGCGCTCCTCCTCCTCGGCGGCTGGCGCCCCGCGTTCCTCGGCCGCCCGGCGGATCCCGGCCCCTCGACACCCTTCCTCGACTTCCTCACCCAGCTCGGCTGGGTGAACGCCGGGCTCTTCGCCTTCAACCTCCTCCCCGCCTTCCCCCTCGACGGGGGCCGCTGCCTGCGCGCCGGAATCTGGGCGTCCCGCGGGAACCTCCTCGAGGCGACGCGCCGTGCGGCCTGGGCGGGACGCCTCATCGCCGCGCTCCTGATCGGGGCCGGGGTCGTCCTCGCCTGGAGAGACCAAGCGTTCGGCGGGGCCTGGCTCGCCCTCATCGGCCTCTTCCTCCACGGAGCGGCCCGCAGTTCCGAGCGCGCCGCCGGCATCCGCGACGCGCTCCGCGGGCTCCTCGTCGCCGACGCGATGACCCGGGACGTGGCGACCGTACCGGCGACCCTTCCCCTCGACCGAGCCTTCGAGGAGGTCTTCCTCCGCCACCGACACGGGGCTCTCCCCGTCCTCGAGGATGGCCGGACGGTCGGCGTCCTCCTCCTCTCCGACCTCGGCAACCTCCCCACCGAGCGTTGGCCGGCGGCGCCGCGGCCCGGCCCGTCGACCGCGCCTCCGTCCGGCCCAGCGATCCCCTCGACCTCGCCTGGAACCGGATGGCCGAAACCGGCGAGGAGGCGCTCCCGGTCCTCGAGCAGGGGCAACTGGTCGGGATCCTCACCCGCCGCGACGCGATGCTCGCCTTGCTCTCGCGGGGGGGGACGGTGCGCTCTCTCTCCGCGGAAGCCGCGCGCTAGTCGAGGCGCTTGCGGAAGCGGGCGACGCCGAGCGCGAAGAGGCCCACCCCGATCGCCGCGAGGGGGATCGACTGGGGCAGGACGTCCACGAACGTCGCGCCGCGAAGGACGACGCCGCGGAGGATGCTGACGAAGTAGGTCGCGGGAAGGGCGAAGCCGAGGACGTAGATCGGGTCCGGCATCGACTCCCGCGGGAAGGCGAACCCCGAGAGGAGGATCGAGGGGAGCATGATCCCAATCGAGACGAGCATCGCGTGGAGCTGCGTCCGGGCGAGGGTGGAGACGACGAGGCCGAGGGCGAGGGAGGTGAAGAGGAAGACGACCGTCAGCCCGCCGAGGGTCGCGAGGTTCCCCCGGATCGGGACGCGGAAGACGACGACCATCGCCCCGTAGACGCCGACGGCGGCGACCGCGCCGATCCCGGCGAAGGGGAGGAGCTTCCCCGCCATGAGGCCGGCCCGCGAGATCGGGGTGACGACGAGCTGCTCGAGCGTCCCCGATTCGCGCTCCTTCACGACCGCGAAGGCGGTGAGCATCGTCAGGACGAGCTGAAAGATGACGGCGGCGAGGCCCGGCACGTAGAAGACCTCGCTCCGCCCCTCCTCGTTGAAGAGGACCCGTGGACGGAGGTCGACGGGCTGTCGCGTCCCCCGCGACGAGAGGAGGAGGACGACATGCTGGGCCTGGTTCGAGACCGTCGGGTCGGACCCGTCGAGGAGGACCTGGACCCTCGGTCGCTGGCCGGAGAGGGGGTGATCGGCGAAGTCCCGCTCGATCACCACCCCCACCCGGGCGCGCGCGGCACGGAGCGACCCGCGGAGTTCCTCGATCGCGCGCGTCTCCTCGACGACCCGGAAGTAGCCAGTGTTCTCCAGGGCCGAGACGAACTCGCGGCTCTGGCGCGTGCCGGAGAGGTCGAGGATGGCGGTCGGGATGTCCCGGACGTCGGTGTCGATCGCGTACCCGAAGATCGTGAGCTGGATGAGGGGGATCGCGATCGCGAGGACGATGGTGGCCGGGTCGCGCGCGACGTGGCGCAGCTCCTTGTAGAAGATCGCCCCGATCCCCCTAAGCACGGCTCCTCCTTGTCATCGTCACGAAGACGTCCTCGAGGGAGGGGGGAGCGGGGACGACGTCGGAGACGGGGAGGCCGCGCTCTGCCAGGAACGCGGCGATGCGGACCGGCTCGACGCCCGGGCCGAGGACGGCATGGACCTCCGCGCCGAAGACCGTCGCCTCGACCACGCCGGGGGCGCCGTGGA